>CAYWVP010000005.1:14236-19865 GCA_964461605.1 uncultured Anaerolinea sp. | reverse complement strand
ACATCCAAATCGATCAGTAAGGATGGCGGCAGGTCGTCGTATCGTGGATTGCTCAAAATATTTAAGGGTGCGACCAATGCCCGTTCAAATGTTGCGTGCGACGCGCTTCTATTGGATCCAGCCTCACGATCTGACACTTACCCGACGATCGAAGTGGACGAAGAAGATGTGACCATTGGACATGAAGCATCTGTGTCAAAAGTCGGCGAAGAGCAGCTTTTTTACCTGATGAGCCGCGGATTGAGCCAGGAGGAAGCCACAACCATGGTTGTTTCAGGTTTCATAGAACCCCTGGTGAAGGAATTGCCAATGGAATATGCGGTGGAAATGAACCGTTTGATCCAATTACAAATGGAAGGATCGGTTGGCTAAACCGGAGAATTCATTGAACTATGACTGATAAACCGATCATCATAACGAAACGTACGAAGAGAACGGCACAACCACAAGCAGACCTGGGGTTTGTACCGGATATCAACGATGAACTACCAATTCTCCGTGCATATCGGCAGAATGCATGGAAAATTTATCAATCCATGCCCTTGCCTAATGGGAGCGAAGAGGAATGGCGGCGGACTTCTCTTAAGGAAATCGACTTTTCCAGCTTCAACCCAGTCAGTTCAAAAGGGCTGAAAGATCACGACTTTCCGAAAAGATTATCGGAACCCGTGGCAGGGGAGAAGAACGGTGGTCAGTTGTTGCTCTCTCCCTATGGTTCACACCTGGTCATTGAAGACAATTTATTGAAGCAAGGTGTGATTTTCGATTCCTTGAAAAACCTGGTCAATACCCATGCCGGGCTAGTGGGTAAAATTCTGGCAAGGATTGACCAAGAGTCAGGCAAGTTTTCTGCATTGGCCGGGGCGTTGGAGTTTAACGGTGTTTTACTGTATGTTCCCCGCAATGTCCATGTTCAACTGCCGCTGCAAAGTGTTTACTGGGTGACAGATGAAGGAGCGGCACATTCCATTCATGTTCTCATTTATTTGGAAGAAGGTGCGCAGGCAACCTATGTGCATGAAGCCACATCTCCAGAGCAAGCGAAAACGGGTTCATTACATGCTGGATTGATGGAAATTTATGTTGGACCAGGTGCACACTTGAATTTTGTTGAACTGCAATCCTGGGGAGAGAACGTGATCAATTTCACACGCGAAAATGTTGTGATTGATCGGGACGGCAGTATCGATTGGATATTTGGTGCATTAGGCAGCCGGTTAACCAAGAATTTTTCAAACCTGAATTTGGTCGGTAAAGGCAGCACGGGAAAAATGTCCGGATTCTATTTTACGGACAACAATCAACACCTTGACCATGATACGCAGCAAAATCACCTGGCACCCAATACTACGAGCGATCTGCTGTTCAAAGGGGCGTTAACCGATAAAAGTCGTTCGGTATGGCAGGGAATGATCTACGTTGCACCAGAAGCATCCAAGACAGATGGATACCAGGCAAATCGCAACCTGGTATTGAGTAAAGAAGCCCGGGCGGATTCGATACCCGGCCTTGAGATACTAACCGATGATGTGCGTTGTACACATGGAGCCACAGTTGGCAAGATCGATGAGGAGCAGGTTTTCTATCTTGAGAGCCGTGGAATGCCTCGTGAAACCGCGCAACGATTGATCGTGGAAGGGTTTTTTGATCCCATCATGCAGCGGATTCCCTTTGAAGGTGTAAGAAACCGCTTCCAACAGGCGATAAAAAAGAAAATGGAGCATATCGGGTGAGCGATAAAAAAATTACCGATATGATAGAATGAATTGATTAATCCTCAACACAAAGTAAAGGGAGCAACCACTATGCGCTCAGGACCATTTATGCGACCGCCTGACCAGGAATATGAATACCAGGTGGGGGATACGGTAGAAGTGCTTTGCGACCATGAAAAAGGCGGAGAAAGGGTCCGCGGCTGGTTAAAAGGCATCGTCGTTCAGGTGGACCCCAAAATGGTGGCAGTTCAGTTCCGTTCAAATGTTTATCTGACCGATGGGTGGATGGTTCCAGATCACATTCTGTGGTATCCGCAAAACTCGCCACACATCCGTGTACCGATAAAAAAGACCAAGCAGGAACTACCCAAGGCTTTCTGAACAGGGATCGTATGACGATGGAGCCAAGGCCTGTGAATATTCCCGCAGATATTAAGTCTGATTTTCCGATATTGGGAAGAGAGGTTCATCCGGGCGTAAAGTTAACTTACCTGGATTCAGCTGCCACCTCCCAAAAACCAACTAGTGTGATCGAAGCGATGGACCACTATTACCGCTGGATGAATGCCAACATTCATCGTGGTGTACACACCCTGGCAGAGGAATCAACCGCACAATATGAAGGTGCAAGGGAACGTATAGCACACTTCATAGGAGCTTCTGCCAAAGAGGAAGTTATCTTTACCCGGAACACGACGGAATCGATCAATCTTGTCAGTAACACCTGGGGTAGGCAAAATCTACAGAACGGTGATCTGGTGATACTGACCGAGATGGAGCATCACTCCAACCTGGTACCGTGGCATATACTGGCTGCGGAGAAAAATCTACGGCTTGAATTTATCGAAGTAACCCCGCAAGGCGAGCTTGACCTGGATAGTTACCGGGCGTTACTTCAACAAGATCCGAAGCTTGTCGCGTTCACCCACATGTCCAACGTGTTAGGAACGATCAACCCGGCTGCAGAGATCATCCGCATGGCCAAAAACGCAGGCGCGATCACACTGGTCGATGCAGCACAATCGGTTCCGCATATTCCGGTTGATGTTAACACATTGAACGCTGATTTCCTGGCGTTTTCAGCCCACAAAATGCTGGGTCCGACTGGAATTGGCGCACTTTGGGGAAAAAAGGCTCTCCTGAATTCGATGCCGCCCTTCCTCGGTGGTGGTGACATGATCAAGAAAGTTCACTTGCGCTCATTTACAACAAATGATCTACCGCATAAGTATGAAGCAGGCACACCGGCGATTGCTGAGGTCATCGGTTTTGGCGCTGCAATTGATTACTTGAACACAATTGGAATGGATACAATCGCCAGCCACGAAAAAGAAATTATCCAATACGCGCTTCAGAAATTGGAAAACGTGGAAGGTGTTAGTGTTATCGGACCGGAAGCAGATAAGAAAGGCGGGGTAGCTTCCTTCGTTCTGGATGGCATTCATCCGCATGATGTGGCGCAAATACTGGATGCAGATGGCATCGCGGTGCGCGCAGGCCATCATTGCGCGATGCCCTTGCACGAAAAGTTCAACCTGCCTGCTACAACAAGGGCAAGTTTCTATCTTTACAACACAGAAGAAGATGTTGATAAACTCGTCTTGGGATTAAAAAAAGTAAAAAGGTACTTTGCATAAAATGGATGACCTTTACAGAGAAATCATCATAGAGCGTTACAAAAATCCAGCCTATCGTGGAGAGCTAAATCCTCACGACATATCGTTCGAAGACGAAAACCCGTTATGTGGCGATCATATTAAAATCGATTTGCGTGTAGATGATTCCAATGTTGTCACAGAAGCTGCGTTTAGCGGACACGGATGCGCCATTTCTCAGGCATCTGCTGATCTACTACTTGAGTTCGTAATCGGGAAATCACTGGATGAGATCAAAAGTATGAAAAAAGAGCACTTGCTTGAATTGCTTGGCATTGAATTGGGTCCGGTCAGGTTAAAGTGCGCCTTGCTGCCCTTAAAGATCATAAAAGCCGGCGTTTACGGTTTGGGCGAAAGCAGTGATGCCTTGCTAGAGGAGGAATGATAACAATGGATGACACCTCCACAGGATACAAGTTTTACCGTGTCTCAACCATCAGTGAATTCCCGAGTGGGGAGCGTTTGTTTCTGGAAATTGATGGAACACCCATCGTTTTGTTTTCAATAGGAAATGAATTCCTGGCAACCGGGGATATTTGTACACATGACGGTGGAGAGATTGGTGAAGGTGACCTTGACGGTGAAGAGATCATTTGTCCAAGGCACGGGGCGCGATTTAACATCCGCACAGGTAAAGCCATGTCGTTACCCGCGGTAACGGGAATACCCGTTTATCCGGTTCGCCTGGTAGATGGATACGTAGAAATCGGAATTCCGAACTGATAAAAAAGACCTCGTTTATAAAAAACGAGGTCTTTTTTCACTATTGATTGCAATTGAACGCACCAATGATCCTAAGAATATCAAAACCTTCGGCAAATTTACGCTCCGCGAGAGCCCCATTCTTGACAAGGATCGAGCGGGTCAAATCAGGATCAAAATAATATTTGTCATCATAGGTGTGATACTCTGCCAGGGCTTGGATCTTATTCTGCACATCCAATTCATTCACTTCAACCAGGAAATGGGGGAAAAATCCATAGCTGCTGCGGATCACGTCGTATCCCAGTACGGTCGTACCGCGAAACGCGCGCAATCCTTCCTCAGTAACCGTCACGTGATCCTGGTGCAGGTCAGATTTGGTGTGAAGAAAGACCATGTCCGGATTGAAAGTGTTGCGGATCTCAAGGATGAAGGCGAGGATCTCCTGGCGAAATTGCGGAAAGCGCCTGGTCTCAAAATTTCCGACAATGATCTTCTCTTGCGGAACACCCAGGACCTTCATGCTACGGTAATGTTCGTCGACCACGTTTTTTAACAACGGGTTCTTCTGATTGTCTGAAAGAGTTACCACACGCAGGTCGGTTTGATCGGCGATGTGCGAGATCAGTGCACCACATCCAATCTCAATATCATCCGGGTGGGCACCAAAAAAACAGACACGCTTACCATAAAAAGTCATATCGTGATTCATAAGCACCTATTTCGTTGCGAGGATACCGCCGACGACCTTGGTCATGACGAGCTTGCCATCCCGGTCGAGACGTTTGCGCGCTGCCAGTTCGATCTGTGACATGATCTTTTCGAAATCATCTTTTTCCACAAACAGAGTGCCCCATAATTTTCGATCCTCTGACATCGATGCGCGTGTATAAGCAAGATAGGGTTCAACATTATCGAACGTGAGCGGGTTTTCGAAAACATGCAGTTCAACATGCGAATAGAGCGTTTTTATTGTGGATAGGATCTCAGTGGAGTACCTTGAACTGCCCGGCATCGGGGGAATCGGTTTGTTGGTGGCTTCCTTGATGATTTCATAGAACAGCTTTTTATTCTCAGGCATGGGGCCGGTCGTAAACAATCTGCCACCGGGTTTGGTCACACGATGCATTTCGCTGATTGTTTGGGGAATGTTTTCGGCATAATAGATGGCAAAACAGCATGAAACAAAATCGAATGAGTTATCCGGGTAGAGAAATGGTTGATTGAAATCAAGATGGTCGAACTGAATACCAATGTTGCGGCGTTCATTTTCTGCTTTCGCCTGCGTTAATAATTCTTCAGAGACATCTCCGCCTGTGATATCTGCAGCTCCATGTAACTCATCGAAATACGAAAAGCACTGCTTTCCGGAGCCGCAGCCTACATCCAGAATTTTGCTGGCGGGCTGCAATTTGATCAGATCGAGCATCCAGCGGTCAATATCTTGAGCACCGAATTTTGAGTGGATATCAATTCGTACTGCCAGGTCTTTGGTTGTTTCTTGAAAGTCGATTTTCATATTTCCTCGTTAGATTATTTTCCTAAGTATAAAGTATG
>CAYWVP010000005.1:10060-14136 GCA_964461605.1 uncultured Anaerolinea sp. | reverse complement strand
TTAGAGGCTTTCCGCGATCATATTCATCAGCTGCAAGCGGGTGGAAAGAAAACTTAGCGCAGCCATATTTGCGATACGACGATAAATAATGTACCCTATGCTATGATCTTTCTCACAAATACTGGACAGCAATTTGGCATCGATCCGTAACAGCCAACAGTGGGTTAGCGCGGTTGTGGTTCCGATGCGCTGCCTGACAATTGGGGTCATGGCAGACCATCCAAGGATGTCCAGTGGACCGAGTTTGTGGGTTTCCACCAGCCCCCGGGTTGGAACAAAGACGTCGATCCGGACTTCACCTTCAAGGATGATGTAAAGAAAATCCAGCCTGGAGCCCTCATGGATCGGTTGGTCACTCGGATCAACCTCGACCAGGTCTGAGATGCGGATGATCTTTTCCAATTGGGTCGGTGACAGGTCAAAGAATAAGGGTACGGTGCTTATGGCTGTGGCGATGTCAAAATTGGTATCCATAGGGTCCTCAGTGAATTTCCTGTATAGAATAGCACGATAACGCCATATTCATTAGTGTGTTACGTCACAAGGATTGTCGTTCTGTGTCACGAACGGATGGAAGAAAATAATTATTAGGGCGATGTGAAATAATGAGTCATTTGATTCGAAAAACTCTTGCTGCAATTGATCGTTTTTGATCGACAACTTTCAATCGTCGTTATAATTAGCACTATGTATTCAATCGTTATTCAAGCCGGCGGGATGTCAACAAGGATGGGCTTAGATAAAAGCCTGCTTCCAGTTTGCGGTGTACCTATGATCAAACGCGTCGCCGATAAGGTAAGACCGATGGGGGAAGAAATCATCATTACTTCAAATGATCCTGATAAGTTTCAAAATATTGATGCCAGGATAGTTGCTGACGAGTACAGGAATTTCGGAGCCCTGGCCGGACTACATGCAGGCGTTAAAGCGGCAAAAAATGACCTGGTCATCGTTGTCGCTACCGATATGCCCTTTGTCAACCTTCAACTATTTGAGCTCATGAAAGAAAAAATGGAACCGGACGTAGACGTTGTGATCCCGCTTTCTGGTGAAGGTTTCGAGCCTTTTCACGCGATCTATCGCAGGTCTACATGCCTGCCGGCAATCGAGGATGCAATTTCACTTCAGAAGAAAAGGATCATTTCCTGGTTTGATAAGGTTAACGTGCTGGCAATTGATACCGAAACAATTTTGAAATATGATCCGGATGGATTGGCGTTTTTCAACATCAACACGCCTGAGGATCGGCTTATGGCCGAGAAGATATTACTGGAAAAAACATCAATCAAATCAAATAGTATTGATTGAAGAATATTCCGGCATGTTAAGAATCGTTCAACTGGTTGGTGTCGATCCGTTCGGCATGACTGTAAAGGTTGAACCGCCCGCGCCTGGCGCCTGCAATGAGCGTTATTCCATTTTGTTCAGCCAGCTGTATGCTAACCAAGCTCGTTGAACGCATGGATATCAGGAATGGAATTTGCATTCTGACCGATTTTTGCACCATATCTGAACTGATGCGTCCAGAAGTGACGATCACAGGCACAGCTAATTCAATTTTTTCCAGGATAATTCGACCGGCGATTTTATCGAGTGTGTTATGACGTCCAATGTCAGTGATCTGGAATAGTTGTGCTGGTCCTTCAGCAAGGGCGGAAGTGTGGACACCTCCATACTCCGCATGCGGCGGTTGGTCGTTCATGAATTGGCTCATCAAGCCGAATATTTGGTCAGGAACTAATTTGTTGTCATTGACTACCTGATCGAGTTGATACTGGGAAAGATCGACTGCACTCGTTCCACCGTGGCACCCGGAGGTTCGTTGCCAGGATGTAGGTTTTTCAACCGGATGATTCAACCAGACATCGACGTTGTCTTTTTGGTTACAAACATGGACGTTTTCAACTTCGTCGATACTTTTAATAAATCCTTCGTTGAACAAAAATCCAACCGCCAATGATTCAAGATCGGTTGGGCTGCAATGAAAAGTGACCCAAACCTGCCCATTAACAGTCAATGACACAGGTGATTCAATCGCAACATTGGACGGCAATTCATCAATGCCATCCCGGGTAAACTGCAGGAAGTTGTGAAGAGTGTGGCTTTCAATCATTGGCGCAATTTAACCATACTTAATGTATTGGGTCAAAGGGTTGATGCGTGATAAACCGGGCAAATATTTCAAGAAACAGAATTTAATTACAAATAGCTGGAATACCGATAAGGCAGAAAACTAAAGCGGCGGAAATACTCTTCCGCCGCTTTCTGATCATTTGTACTAATTGCTTGTTGACTGGTTATTACTCTTTTACCAGTTCGACTTTCACCGCGCAAACCTTGTATTCCGGAATTTTCGAGATTGGATCAAGCGCAGCAATGGTGAGTTCATTGGCTGGAGCTTCAGGGAAGTGGAAGTTGGCATATACCATTCCTGAAGGAACACGATCCGTTACCCAAGCTTCCGCTTCAATGCTACCGCGTCTTGAGGTTACCCTTACTTTGCGGTTGCCATTGATGCCCAATTTCTGCGCATCCTCAGGATTGACCTCGATCAACGATTGACCATAAACCGCCATCAAACCCTTGGCGCGGCGGGTCATTTCTCCGCCATGCCAGTGATAGAGAACACGACCGGTGCTGAGTAGCACGGGGTATTCTTTGTCAGGCAATTCGATGGGCGGGATGTGCTGCGTTACCGCGAATGCACCTTTACCACGGGTGAATTGACCCAGGTGCAGAATCGGGGTTCCGGGGTGATCCAGCCCTTTGACCGGCCATTGCAGCCGCTCACCTTTTTCAAGGCGCTCGAATGAGACACCGGAATAACTGGGCGCGAGGGCTGCAACTTCAGCCATGATCTGCGAAGGTGAATCGTATTTCCAACCGGCAAATGGTGCTGAGGGATCAGCTTTGCGTTGACCTGCGGCAAGCACTCTCTCTGCAATGTCAGATGTGATCTGCCAATCATCGCGCGCCTCACCAATAGGATCGACCGCTTTACGGACGAGCTGCACACGGCGTTCAGTATTGGTAAAGGTTCCGTCCTTTTCTGCAAAGGTGACACCCGGCAAAAGTACATCAGCATAATCTGCCGTCTCTGACGGGAAGATCTCTTGCAGTACCATGAAGTCCAATTGTTCGAGGCAATGGCGGACATGGTTTGTATCCGGATCAGACATGATGGGGTTCTCACCCAGAACATACATTGCTTTGATTTTTCCCTGAGCAATCGAGGGAATCATTTCCGTTACAGTTACACCCAGGGTGGGTGAGAGAGATGTGCCCCAGGCTTTTTCAAATTTCTGTCGTATCTCCTCGTTGACTACTGCTTGATAAGCAGGGTACACATTGGGTAGAGCGCCCATATCACACGCACCCTGGACGTTATTTTGTCCACGCAAAGGATTGACGCCACCGCCCGGTACACCAACGTTGCCCAGGAGCATCTGCAAATTACCGCATGTGCGCACATTCTGAACACCGACGATATGCTGCGTAATTCCCATAGCCCAGAAAATTGCACAAGGTTTACTGTTGCCAAGAATATCAGCAGCTTCGTATAGTTGTTCGATAGGAATTCCGGTAATTTCTGCAGTGATCTCAGGTGTGTATTGCATTACATTGGCTTTGAATTCCTCAAAGTTCTCTGTACGATTGGCTATGTATTCCACGTCTTCATAGCCTTTCTCAAAGATGATGTACATCAAGCCGTTGATCAGGGCAATATCGGTGCCTGGTTTGATCCAAAGGTGCAGTGTGGCGAATTCGGTAAGATCGATCTTGCGCGGATCGGCAACGATAAGCTTTACATCACGCTTCAATACCGCCTGGCGGATCATCGTACCGAAAACGGGGTGTTGCTCAGTGGTGTTAGAACCGATCACAAAGATGGATTCTGCTTTGGCAGTAATGTCATCCATGGAATTGGTCATTGCACCTGAGCCGAAAGATGTCGCCAGGCCGGCTACCGTGCTGGAGTGACACAGGCGGGCGCAGTGATCGACATTATTGGTGCCGACCACCTGGCGGGCAAATTTCTGCATCAGGTAATTCTCTTCGTTGGTGCATTTTGCCGA
>CAYWVP010000005.1:0-9960 GCA_964461605.1 uncultured Anaerolinea sp. | reverse complement strand
GTCAACAGTACAACCGACACCGCAGTAGGTACAGGTGGTGCTGACCACCTTGTCAGCTTTGCCCATGCCGATGGACATTTTATTATCAAGCGCACCCGTCGGGCAGTAAGCCACGCAGGCACCGCAGGATTCACAGCGGGCATCCAGCATGGGTTGATCCAACCCGGCTACCACTTTGGAATCGTAACCCCGTTCTGAGAGACCCCAAACAAAGCGGCCTTGCACTTCTGCACAGGCGCGCACACAACGACCGCAGAGAATACACTTGTTCATGTCCACATGAACGAAAGGATTGGGATCGGAATCGAACTCGTAGCGCGGTTCTTTGGCAGAGTATTTCGCCAAATCGACACCGTAGAAATTGGCCCAATCAGTCAATTCATTTTTGTGTCCGTCGTCGGCGTTATCACCACGATCGTAGTAGGTCGAAAGGAGTAATTCCAGGATAGTGCGTCTAGCCTCAACGATCCTGGGGGTCTCTGTGTGCACAACCATTCCATCTGTTACCGGATAGGTGCAGGAGGTGGTAGGCAGACGAACTCCCTCAATATCCACAAGGCAAAGGCGGCATCCTCCGTATGGAGATAAGTCTTTGTGGTAACACAGGGTCGGAATGGTAATTCCGGCTTCATGTGCAGCCTCCAGCACCGTTTTGCCTTCTGATACTTCAATCCGCTGGTTGTTTATTGTAATTACTGGCATTGTTTATATACCTCCTGGTTATTTGGTGGATTTCTTGCCGCGCAGATATATAGCCCAATAAATGACTCCCACCATAACTGCGCCACCGATGATGTTGCCGATTGTTACAGGGAGTAGATTGGCGATAAGGAAGTTGCCCCAGGTAATCGTGGGGAAATTCTCAGCCGTCTTGCCGATTGTTTCGAAGAACTTTGGGTCTCCCCAGTTCTTAACAAAGAGGGCAATGGGGATGAAGTACATGTTTGCCACACTGTGTTCAAAACCAGCAGCAACGAAGCCGGCAATCGGGGGGATGATCGCCAGGATCTTATCGGTTACTGTGCGGGCAGAAAAGCACATCCACACAGCCAGGCAGACCAGCGCGTTACACATGATTCCCAGGGCGATTGCCTGAATGAAATCCAGTCCGGTTTTGGCTGCGCCAATGTTGAGTACATTTAGACCTATCGCGCCGCTACCAAATGTGTACTGCTTGGTAAAGAACATGATTACCGCGGTTAGAACAGAGCCAACAAAGTTGCCGAGGTAAACGATAGCCCAGTTGCGCAAGAGCATTCCGATGCTGACTTTACCTTCAATGAAGGCCATGATGATAAGGTTGTTGCCTGTAAATAGCTCAGCACCTGCAACAACCACAAGGATGAGTCCGAGGGTGAAGGTCAAGCCGGTCAGCAACTTGACAACCCCGAAGGTTAAACCTGTCGTAAACGCAACCCCGCCGGCGGGGTCCTTTACTGCGATCGAACCAGCGCTGGTGGTGGTAGCAAAGATCGCTCCCAATGCAATGAAAGCACCTGCCAGAATTGCCAGAAAAAACATATTCCAAAAAGGCAGACCTGCTTTTTTTACTCCAATTGCTTCAGCCTTTGCTGCGATTTCGGCGGGCGGTAGAGCTTCAAAACTGATATCTGCGGACATTTTTAATTTACCTCACTATTAGAATATGATGTTGATTCACTTACTAGCTTTCGTTTGAAACAATGTTGCATACCCCGGTCGGGCATACTTTTAAGCGTATATGGGCTTCTACTTCCGCACGGAAATACGTCAGAATATCACGGATTGGTGCGCCGGCGGTCTGTCCAAGACCGCAATTGGAAAGCTGGTAGAGATTTTCACTCAAAGTAAGTAGATCATCCAAATCTTTCATCTCTCCTTTGCCTTCTGAGATTCTAACGAGTGTTTCATAGGCTCGATGACTGCCAATGCGGCATGGGCTGCATTTTCCGCAAGATTCTTTGCGGAAAAAGTTTAACAATACTTTTGCCAGGTCAACAACGCAGGTATCCTCGTCGCAAATTAAGAGAGCGCCTGAACCAAGGGCTACGCCTGCCTTGGCGAATGAATCAAAGTCCATTGGTGTGTCCTGCAGCACTGCAGGAATGATCGATCCGGAAGAACCACCCGTTTGCGCAAGTTTGAAGCTTTTTCCATTCTTCATACCTTTGCCGTAAATCGCAATCACCTCACGCAGGGTAATGCCCATCGGTGCTTCGATCAAGCCGGTGCTATTGACATTTCCGAGGATGGTGTAGACCTTGGTGCCCGGACTTTTAGCAGGACCAAAGCCACGATACCACTCCGCACCGTTGCGCAAAATGGGAGGAACATTCGCCAATGTTTCGACATTGTTAACCAGCGTGGGTTTACCCCATAGACCATTCGTCGTGGGGTAGGGCGGGCGGGCGCGCGGTTCTCCGCGCTTCCCTTCAATTGATTCGATCAAAGCGGTTTCTTCGCCGCAAATGTATGCTCCGGCACCGCTATGTACATGTAAATCAAAATTGAACCCGGTGCCGAAGATGTTTTCACCGAGGAATCCCATCTCTTTTGCCAGGGATATAGCCTTGCTGATGCGCTGCAGGGCTATGTTGTACTCGCCGCGAATGTAAATGTAACCTTCGTCAGCGCCAACAGCATACGCCGAAATCGCCATTGCCTCAATAATTGAGTGAGGATCTCCCTCAAGGATTAAACGGTCTTTGAAAGTACCCGGTTCACTTTCATCGGCGTTACAAATCACATATTTTTTTGGTCCCTTTGCCTTGTAGACAAAGCGCCATTTAGTCCCGGTCGGAAAACCAGCCCCGCCACGGCCGCGCAAACCAGCCTTCTCCAATGTCGAAAAGATATCTTCAGGAGACATTTCGGTTACGGCTTTGGCCAATGCCTGGTATCCATCATGGATGATGTAATCATCAATGGATTCCGGATCTATGATTCCAGCACGTTCCAGGACGATGCGCTGCTCAGCCGGTAAAGTGCCTTTGCGGGCAGTCAACCAGGCAATTTTTCCGGAAAGTTCTTTAACGGGTGCCTGCAGTGATGAAGCGATCCTGCCTTTGTAGAGATGTTCCTCCACCAGATAATGAACACTTTCCCTGGTTACAGGGCCGTAAATCACAGCCTCAGGATAGACAATAACCAGCGGGACAGCATCATGCCGGCCGACGTCACCAACCATCGTGAGTGAAATCTCATCTTCCAGTCCAAATGCCTTGATCTCTGTTTGCAGCGCCTGATAAACCTCATCGGCTCCCTTATTTAAGCTCTCGGGATCGCTTGAGACAAGGACCATTGATCGGTAAGCTTTCATGATTCTCTCCTTTATCAGCGGTACTTATCAAGAATTGCTGGTACTTGAGCAGCTTCCACATTACCGTAGATGTCATCATCCACTACCATCACCGGTCCGACTGCGCAAATACCCAGGCAACTCGTTGTTAGTAATGTCCAATTACCATCGCTGGTGGTTTCATTTTCCTTGATGTTGAGATAATCCATGACAGCCTGCCAAACCTCCCGACCACCTGCAACATGGCAGGGAGCGCTTTCGCAAAACTGGATGACGTGCTTTCCCCTCGGCTTGGTAGAAAGCATGGCATAAAAACTGGCCACTGAGAAAAGCCGGCTGCGGGGGACGCGAAGCTGACGGCTGATCTCATCAAGCGCTTCGCCGGGTAGAAATCCCAGTTCTCGGTTCACTTCGTTCATGATTGGTATCAGCTCATCCTGGCTCGCTCCGAAGCGATCCACAGCAGCCTGGACAGCATTGGTGATCGTCTTGCCATCCTTTTCGTTTCCTGCCATTTACTTCCTCCTGTTTTTTGTATGAAGGCTAAACCACAATTTTGTGATTAGTTGATCTCAATGGCGTTAAAGTTACAGACTTGCATACAGATACCGCACCGGATACATACTTCAGGATCAATCACATGGGTTGTTCTTCGTTCACCGGAGATGGCATTTACCGGGCAGTTTCGCGCGCAAACCGTGCAGCCGGTACAAACGCCATCAATGATCTCGTAGCGGATCAAAGCTTTACAGACTTTTGCAGGGCAGCGCTTGTTGACGATGTGTTCGATGTATTCATCACGGAAATGCTTTAATGTGCTGATGACAGGTGTTGGTGCGCCCTGGCCAAGACCGCAAAGAGAATCCTGTTTGATCTCGCTGCAGAGTTGTTCAAGAGTATCCAGGTCCTCAAGCTCTCCCTTGCCATCGCAAATACGTTCAAGGATCTCGAGTAGACGGCGTGTTCCGACACGACAAGGGGTGCATTTTCCACAGGATTCGTCCTGGGTGAAATCCATGAAGAATCGAGCAATGTCCACCATGCAGGTTTCTTCATCCATGATAACAAGTCCACCAGAACCCATCATCGAGCCTGCCTGGGTGAGCGCCTCATAATCCACGGGCAAGTCAAGGTAAGCTTCAGGAAGACAACCACCCATTGGACCACCGGTTTGAATGGCTTTAAACTTTTTGTCATCCTTGATACCGCCGCCAACGTCATAAACGATCTCACGCAGGGTGAGTCCAAAGGGGATTTCAATTAAACCGGTGTGCCTTACATCACCGGCTAGAGCAAAAGTCTTTGTGCCCTTTGATTTTTCGGTACCCATACTGGCATACCAGTCAGCACCGCGGAAGATGATCTGGGGAATGTTGGCGTATGTTTCAACATTGTTGATATTCGAAGGTTTGCCAAACAAACCTTTTACCGCCGGGAAGGGCGGGCGCGGTCTGGGTTCTCCACGTTGTCCCTCGATGGAGGCCATCAGGGCTGTTTCCTCACCGCAGACAAATGCTCCGGCACCCATCCTGACTTCAAGGTCAAAACTAAAATCACTGCCCAGAATGTTTTTCCCAAGCAGTCCAAGGTTGCGAGCCTGTTCAATGGCGATGCGAAGGGTTTTCACCGCAATGGGATATTCAGCCCGACAGTAAACATAACCCTGGCTGGCACCGATGGCATAAGCGGCGATGATCATGCCTTCAATTACCGCGTGAGGATCTCCTTCAATCACGCGGCGGTTCATAAACGCGCCTGGATCGCCCTCATCCGCATTGCAAATGACATATTTTGGTGAGCCTTTGCTCGCGCGGGCGAATTGCCACTTCTTGCCAGTCGGGAACCCCGCACCACCGCGACCGCGTAAGCCGGATCTTAATACCTCGTCGATTACCTGTTCCGGTGTTGATTCAGTTAAAACCTTACCAAGCGCCTGGTAACCGTCTTCGGCTAAATAGTCTTCTATGTTTTCAGGATCGATCTTGCCGCAATTACGCAACACGACGCGGATCTCTTTCGAGGTAGGCGCACTGAGCTCTTCATCGGTAAAAGATTTTTCTTCCGTGACGAATTTTTGCGCAACACGGCCTTTGAGGAAGTGCTCCTCAACAAGGTAAGCCATGTCATCAGGGGTCAGGCTGGAATAATGTACACCTTCCGGGTACACCATTAGTTCTGGACCATCATCGCAGCCGCCAATACGGGAAGTCTCCAGCACCTGAACCTCGTCAATCAAACCTTGAGCAACGAGTTCATCCTGAAGCGCATCCATTACATCATGTGCACCTTTTTTCAAACAAGAGGGGTCAACGCATACTAAAACATGTGAGCGATAATACTTCATAAGTAAGCCTTTATTAGTAAATTGTGAATTACATTTGGATCACGTTGCTGGTGACAACTTTGCCATCCACAACATGTTCTTTCATAATCTTTCGAGCTAATTCGGGAGATACCTTGCCATAGATCACTTTGGGTTGTTCGCCCACAATTACCTCAACGATCGGTTCTTTCTCACAAAGCCCAATGCAGCCTGTCTGAGTGACGATAACACCGCTAATGCTGTCCTGCTCGATCGTCTCCAGGATGGCTTTCATCGCATCCCGGGCGCCTGCAGCGATACCGCAGGTACCCATACCAACGATTACCTGGATGGCACCAGATGTTGCTTTCAACTCGCGTTTCTTCAAAGCTTCGTCTCTAGCTTTCTTAAGGTCTTCCAGACTTTTGATTGTTGACATTCTATTCTCCTGGTTCCTAATATTTTCTTATTGTTGGATGGAAATTGCATCTTGAGTGAATTGTGGATTGATTTCTAAGATCATAGATTCGATCATCTCTTTAATACAGTTCAGAATATCGGGCTCGGTCATTGGAATGTCTCCCAATTCTTCCTTGATCAATGCATCATCAAAAACACCACTACGATTATTGAACCTGTACTCGAAAACCCAATGAACTAGCGGGTTGGAGATGACAAGTTGATGGATTGTGGTAACAAGATCACCCATCGGCATCCGGTCAATGTGACTGCGCTGAAATTCCACAAGTAATTCTGTGCCTTTACCCAGTTCAGAAGTTATTTCAAACTTGCCATTGCAGGATTCGGCAGCAAATTTTAACAAAGGAATTCCCAGTCCAACTTTGCGGGTAGTGCGCGTAGTGATAAATGGATCTGTTACTTGAGCAACCATCTCAGCACTCATTCCGCGTCCGTCGTCTTCAACACTCATTTGTAAAAGATCCAAAGCAGTATCTTCTGCCACAACGATGCCAATGTTTTTTGCACCAGCAGAAATGCTGTTCTCAGCAATATCCAACAAATGCAGTGAGAGTTCTCTCAATCTTTACTCTACGTTATCTTGTACCGGTTTCAAAATCTGCGGTAGTTTATTTGGTCGAACACGACCAATAACGTCTTCATCGATCACAACAACGGGTGCCTGGGAACATGCACCAACGCAACGGCATACTTCAAATGTGATGTTGCCATCTTTGGTGGTCTCACCCGGTTCAACGCCGAGCAGTTGTTTTGTTTTTTCGATCAGTGCTGGTGTACCACCTACATAACAGGCTGTACCCATGCAAAACTTCACAGTATGTTTTCCGCGGGGGGTGGTTGTAAAGAAAGAATAGAAAGAGACAACTCCATGTACACGAGAGTAGGGAATGTGTAACCGATGGGCTACATATTCCTGCATATTTTCGCTGATAAATCCGATCGCGGACTGGAGTTCGTTCAGCACAACCATGGTAGCGCCCGGGGTATCCATGTGTGTTTCGATGATCGTGTCAATTACTGCTTTTTTTGCTTCATCACCTAATGGTTCGTTCTTGGGATAAATCTTGGTGAAGGTTGAGGAATTCATAAAATCTCCCGATATTTTTATTCGCGCTGATATTTCGCGCAATACACACGATAAACAGTGTAACGAATAGATGCTTTCTACACAATTAACAAATGTCACAAATCGTGTTGTCAGACATCCGTACTAAATAGCTATGAGAACATGGTAATTTTACATCATTAACAGGAATTGGCGAATCATTTCTCCAGGCGTACTTCCATCGAGCGGCCATTTACACCTTCAAAGGCAAGGAGAATTTCAGCCACCGTAGGATTTTCCATGTTCAGGTACAGGGATCCCAGGAACTCATTCAAACGATGAACGTCACCGTTCTGGATCACTGGAATCTTACGTATGCTTGGAATTTGCGATTTTGCCTGTTCAACCGTAATGTGACGGGAAATCTCGACCGCTGGAAAGGGAATGTCGGGAGGTAAAAATCCAAGACTCTCGATCAATCCAAATGTCTTGCGGTTAATATGGGCTGGTATAAACAGGCCATTCAGATCTTGTACAATCTTAAAGGCTTGATCAAGGGAGAGGGATGAGGAAGTAATCAGGAGCTGCGACTCAGTTCTGATGAAATCACCGGTTTCATCCACAACAAATTGTTCTCCAAAGTGATCCGGTTGGTTTTGAATTCTTGGGAGGGTTGAGTCTACGATCTTTTGCAGGGCTTTGATCTGTTCCAGGGTGTCAAACAGGCACAATGAGTGAATATCTTCTCGGGTTTGAAGTTCCATACCGGGTAACACTACCAAACCGGTGTTCTCGGCTGCTTTTTGCACTGAGATTATGTTTGCGCTGGAATTGTGATCTGTAATCGCAATCAGAGAAATACCCAGTTCAAGGGCTGTTTCAACAATCAGGGGAGGAATCATCTCCACTTCTGCACAAGGTGAGAGGACGGTATGTACGTGGAGATCAGCGCGGTAGGTCCGCATGGGAGGAATCAGGAACAGGGCTGATTTGTATCAGCTGTACGCAAACCCATTTCCCATAACTGACCGACGACCGCATATGTGGGTAATGAGGTACTCAGGAGAACAACGCCTTCCTCGTTTGCCTTTTCGATCGTGGTTTCGTCTGGAATAGCGCCTTCGGTAATGATCACAGCTGCCAGGTCCAGTAATGTTGCCACAGCGATGATGTTACCGTGGGCTTGCAGTGTGATCCAAATGGATTTTTTCGGTGCACCTGCCATTACGCAGCTCAAAAGGTCAGAGGTGTAACCACAGGAAGGTTTGATCGTAGAGAGGTCGGATTCGACTGAGGTAAGCATTTTTAAACCGAGCTTTGTGATGATGTCCTGCAGGTTCATATTTACTCCTTCTAATTCTCTTTAGTTGCCTTCTCCAACTGAATCTTCCTGCGACAGGAAGATCTTCAATCTTAGGATCGTACCCTGTCCGAACACTGATTCAAGCCGCATCGAATCAACGCACCGATTAATATTAACAAGCCCCATCCCTGCTCCAAAACCCAATTCTCTGACCGTATCCGAGGCTGTAGAATAACCGGGTTTCATCGCGAGGGCGACATCCTGGATACCAGGACCATCGTCAGTAATATTGATCGAGATCTGTTTGGGTTCAATCTCACAGCGGATCAAGCCGCCATGAGTAGTGTGGATGATCAGGTTCATTTCCGCTTCATACACCGCGATGCCAACCCTTCGGGCGATCTGGGGAGTGGCGCCGAGCCTCAGCAAGGCTCTTTTTATAGCTGATGACGCCGATCCGCCATGGGTGAAGTCACCTTGTTTGATCGAATAACGCAGAATAAGACTGGACCGGTCACTTTCAATGTCTTCAAAGAGGTGAGATGCCCGATAGCGACGGACCTCTTCCTCCTGATAATCGTGCTGCATAGCTTGAAGAATCCCGCTGGTAATATCGCCTTTGGTAAGTATGCCAAGCAGGTTCCCATCATCATCAACGACCGGAAGCCTGCCGTAATGAGAGCTAACGAAAAGCTTCAAGGCTTCAATGACCGGTTCATTTTTCTTGATGGTCAACAATTTGGTGCTCATGTAGTGCCTGGTTTCTGATTCAAGGTCAGATTTCTGCAGGCAGCGCAATAGATCTTCAATGCTGATCAAACCAACAAGTTGCCCATTGTCCACCACCGGTGCACCGGAAATTCGGGTCTGGCGGAATAATACGAGTACATCACCCATCGTTGTATCTGGAGTGACGGTTGAAGGGTTGGCAGTCATCACCTCTTCAACCTTCAGCTCGTACGCCAATTCTTCTACGCGAGTGATATCCTCGGCTTTTTGTTCCGACACGAGTTTTCCCTTAAACAATGTGTCTTGAGGCATTTAGATCCCCTTACTGGCCACAATCGCAATCACTACCATCAACAGGACGTTCAAGGCTCTGAAGTCCTTTGGCGTAGAGTCTGCCGCACAAGGCGAACATACCTAAGGGGGAAGAGATGAGTGGTATCTTCTCCATTTCTGCAAGTGCAAGCGTCTCGGGCGGAGGAGTTTTTCCTCGTACAATGACGATGGCAGCCACGTCAGCCATTATTGAGGTGCGTACAACCTGGGGATTGCACAATCCAGTAAGAAGTACCGCTTCCGGTTGAATGGAGGCTAACACATCACTCATCAAGTCTGCTCCACAACCACCTTTAATCTCACGGGATAGGTCAGCAGATTCGTTTAATAATTTCCCATCGATAATTTCGATCAATTCATTTACATTCATTTTTTCCTGCTCTATTTGGAATTCAATAACTTGTATATGATACATCAGATTATTACGATCTCACAAGTAGTATAAATCATGTTCGCGCTGTTATTAGTAATTCGCTATGTTAAAATAAAAG
>CAYWVP010000004.1:12338-25425 GCA_964461605.1 uncultured Anaerolinea sp. | reverse complement strand
GCCAGGATGTAATTTTCATCAAAGCCACCCACCTGTTCGAAGACCTCCTTGCGTATCATCACACAGGCGGCGGTATTGGCAGACGTGTTGCGGATCTGCAGCAACTGACCGCCATGACCGGTGAGGTCCTTGTGGAAACCCTTATGCCCGTGCCCGGCTACATCACCGATACCGAGGATGACCCCGGCGTGCTGGATGGTGTCATTGGGGAAGTACAACTTAGCCCCCACCGTACCCACTTCATGGCGCTGGGCGTGCATGAGCATCTCCTCAAGCCAGGCGGGCGTGATCACTTCGATATCATTATTCAGGAACAGGAGAACGCTGCCGCTGGCCTGCTGCGCTGCCCAGTTATTCACCTGCGAGTAGTTGAAGGGATGATCCCATTTCGCGACCCTCACCCGGTTATCCGCTGCCTGAAGCTCCTCATACAGTTTGAAGGTGGCATCCTGCACGCTGTTGTTTTCAACGATGAGCAGCTCATAGTTCCTGTAGGTTGATTTCCCGAGGATCGAGGTCACCAGTTTACGCAGGTCATCGGCGTGGTCATGATTGAGGATGATAATGGTCACCAGGGGATGCCCGGTTAGATCGTACCTGACACGGTACCAGGTGGGCATGAAGACCGTTTCCACGCTGCCCGGAGTACCGCGCCGCTGCAGGTGTTCCTCCAGCGCTTTGATGCCCGAGGGACCGGCGTAGGGCTTGGCATTGGAATCAAAAGCCGTGGAACCCTTGATGGAACGCCAATGGTAAAGCATCATGGGAATATGCTCGATCTTCCGGGCTTTCTCGGTGATGCGCAGAATAAAATCAAAATCCTGCGCGCCTTCGTAACCGGCGCGGATCCAACCGACCGCATCTCCCAATGTTTTACGCACCACAAGAAAGTGGCACATGTAATTCACACTGCGCAGCAGATCAGGGCTGAAATCAGGTTTGAAGAACGGGCCGGAGCGGACACCTTTGAGGTTGATGTTGTCTTCATCCGAATAAAAAACATCGATGTGCGGGTCAGAAACCAGGCGGCGGGCAACCTCAAATAACGCAAAGGGGGCGATCAGATCATCATGATCGAGAAACGCGACATAAGTACCCGAAGTGAGGGCGACCGCGGCGTTGGTGTTCCCGGCGATGCCCATATTTTCATCCAAATGGACTACCTTGAAGCGGGAGTCCTTCTGAGCATACGTGTCGATCAAAGCAGTGACTGCAACGTTGGTCTTATCCCCGTTGGCGATGCAACATTCCCAATTGGCATAGGACTGGTTGACCACCGAAGCGAGGGTATCGGTAAGGATGTCCAGCGGAGGATTGTATACCGGCACAACCAGGCTGATGAGTGGTTTTTGCGGCAACAGGTTGCCCTGCAGGCGCTGCAATGCCAATTCCTTCTCAGCGGGTTCGTGTTTGCTGGACCAGCGTTTGTATTGGGATAAGTTGATATAAGGAGCGAGTTTGGTTAACTGGAATTCCATTAGACGGGTCAACGCCATCCCCACACCTTCGGTGCGGAAGATCTCAACAAACCGTTTTACATGATCAACAAAGCCTTTTTTCTTCTTTATCATTTACCTAATCCGTAAATCATTTTTAAGGTTTGAACAAACGCTCAGCGACTTTTCATCGTCGCCAAGTGCTTCTGTATGGCGGTGTAAATGGATTCCGCTGCATCATCCGCCAGGATCAGCCCGGCGGGGTATTGGCTTACCCTCTCAGCCGGAGCGCCCAGATCAAATACCGCGACCGGCAGCTCCATCTCGATGGCTTCCTGTGTCGTGTAAGAAAAGGTCTCCGGAACAATGGACGCGATGAAAACCAGGTCGATCTCGTGCTGTTCCATCAGGTCAGGAAGATCGGACTTGCTGTAAGCGTAATGCCTGATCACTTTTGACAGTGTGTCCATCTGCGTGTTGTAAGGTTCGATCACCGGGCCAAAAATGTGGATCACCGCGTTGATGTCCTTCTCCTGCAGGTATCGCGCCAGTGCAACGACCTGCGCTGCGCCTTTGATCTCCGTCAGGTAACCGATTACAGCGATATTGAGCCGGTCCGACGTCTTATTAATGTTTACCTTGCGCATCCAGCCCACCTCATGCGGTGTGACTTCCACAGGGGTTTTCAATCCAGGATAAGCCCTGAGCAGCAATTCGTGCGAGTTTTTGGAAAAGCAGGTAATGCGGTCGCACACCTCAAGCATGGAGCGGAATTTCCCGCGCCAGGCAGCCATTTTACCACTTTCCGCTCCGTAGCCAAAAGCGCCAAGGCCATCCTGCGCCTTTGGATTGCGGCTCAAGCAGGCATCACAACGCGCCAGATCCTCCGGGATCCCGCAGTAATTGCCCGTGTGGTCAAGCAAATGGAAGGAAGGACAAATGCTGTAGTAATCATGCGTGATGTAGGTGTACTGTAAATCAGGCTGGTCTTTCTTGAATTCCACCAGGTATTCCAGGAAACCCGCCAGAGCAGGATAAGAAACGAGTTCATTGATGACCACATCCCGGCAGTTCAGTTTTTCAACCACTGTGCTTATGTCTTTTTGATCCAAAAGACGGTAGGCAACGGGTTTCCTGCCTTTTACCGCCAGAATGACGCGGTAGTTGTGCTGCGAGTTATCCGGAGAGACAATCAGATTGATGCCATCACCAACCAGCTTCAGACGGGTATACTCGTTGGCTCCCCCGCCAACCCCGTGATCGAACACCAGCCGGGCGTGAGCTTCATTCGCGAGGATCGTGATGAGCAGGGCGTTACGTAAGTGAGCCAGCGGGTCGTCGCGGATGAATTGATCGACTTTGGCAGTATAGTCTGGATACATGAACCGGTACAGTTTCGCATCCAACCGATCAGTTCGGGAATGTAGATCAATTGTCCGTTCCTTCTGATGTTGAGAGACAAACAGGTTCGCAGCGAGCACGTGCCGGTAACCCGCCCGCGATGCACGCCGGCTCCAGTTGTACTGCGCGGACTTAAGCGATCCGAACATCCGTTGGAAGCCGCCGATGCGCTGGTACGCTTTGCGGTTAATCCCCACACAATACCCCTGTGCAGCAGGAATTTCAACATGAGCGGTATTGGTTTTCACACGCCGGAAGTATCCATCCAGTTCTTCCGTAGAGAGATTGGAGCAAAGCGGGTTGGCTTCCAACATGTCCGGAAAACCACCAAATGTAGCGGCATTGGTGAAGGGTGTAACACTGGCGATGGTCTCATCTGCCAGGATCGGATGCATCAACCGCTCCAGCCAGTTGGAGGGCAGCACGCAGTTCACATCAAGGAGGACGAAATGATTACGGGTGAGATTAGCGAGACGGTCAATCGTCCGCAATAAACTTAACTTAAGGGGAATATTGACAAGTGTGATATTGCGATCGGGATGCGCGGTCTTGAAGTCCGCCAGGTATTGAGAGACTGCGGGCTGCCCACTATGATCGTGCGTGATCAACAAACGATAAGCACCGGTTGCCGTGCGGATGATGTTCTCCAACAATGTCTGCAAAGCCGGCAGATCTCCCTTCACCGGCACAAGGATGTCAAATTCATCCTGCGTGCGCGGAGGAAGGCTTAACGGTTCTTCTTCGAGCAAAGGGAATAGTTCGACCAGGTTGGTTTCGTGTTGTACTTCCACCTGCAAGCCCAGGTACTGCTGGAAAAGCTCCGGAACAGAGATACGGCGCCCTTCCTGGCGGCCAAATTTCAGGTAATGCACCAGGGGATTGAGCCCCGCCTGCTCCACATCTCGGTTGACCTTGAGATAAAGCGTGGTGTTGAACGCAGCGGAAGGATTGCGCCCTTCCTTCCAGCCTGTATCCAGGTAATGGCGGACGGGATCAACGCCTGCCTGCGCCACATCGGGGTAGGCGGCAAGGTAGAACCCGGAATCAAATAACCCGCTCTTCCTGACCAGGTCGTAATCGCGGAGTTTATTGAGCAGAGCGAATCGCATCAAATCCTTCCCGGCGTGAACTTTCTCCAGTTTATTCCAGATTCATTTGGTCGGCGGAATTGGTTATGACCATCACCTGATATAACCTGCCAACCAATGAACTTCAACGCGACATAAGGATGCCTGTAACTTTAAGAATATATCATAGATTATTTATTACGCTTTGGAAATATTTCCGGATAGATACCCACGCGCCCGGTAAGACAGAGCGCAGATTAAGGTCGAAAAATGATAAAATAAATGCTCAGTAATGGCGAGTGAACAGATCAGATGGTCGGTGATGGATCCTGATTTTCTGATGGTTGCGAGCGTGAGGAAATCACCCTGCCGGGCTGAACAATCTGAACTTCAAAAACAGGAATGTCCATGTATAAAAACAAAAGCGTTGCCACTGTTGTACCCGCTTATAACGAAGAACTGCTGATCAGCCGGGTCATTGAGACCATGCCGGATTATGTGGACTACATCGTTATCGTCAATGACAAAAGCAAGGATAAAACTGCGGAAATTGTGCAAAGCTACGTGGACAAATCAGAAGGCCGAGTAGTCCTCATCGACCTTCTTAATCGCCAGGGTGTGGGTGGGGCAATCGCTGAAGGATACAAATGGTGCCGCGACCACAAGATCGATGCGACCGCGGTGATGGCCGGCGACGCGCAGATGGACCCGGCTGACCTGCCGGCGCTGCTGGATCCGATCGTCAACGACGAAGTGGATTACACAAAAGGCAACCGCCTGGTCACCGGTGAAGCCTGGGAGATCATCCCGCGCTCTCGCTACCTGGGCAACGCCATGCTCTCCCTGCTGACCAAGATCGCCTCCGGTTACTGGCACATCACCGATTCTCAAAGCGGTTACACCGTTGCCAATTTAAAGGTGCTGGAAACGATCGACCTGGACAAGATCTACAAAAAGTACGGTATGCCCAACGACCTGCTGGTGAAATTGAACATCTATAACTTCAGGGTACGTGATGTGGAGATCAAGCCGATCTACGGCATCGGTGAAAAATCAGGCATTAAACCCTTCCTGGTGATCCCGCGCTTCAGCTGGCTGCTGCTGCGCCTGTTTTTCTACCGCATGGTGCAAAAATACATCATCCGCGATTTTCACCCGCTGATCTTCTTCTATTTCATCTCCGGTTTATTGAACACAGCCGGAGTCGTTTTGCTGGTGAGAATGATCGTCTATTGGATCCAGAACGGGCACATCCCCCCCATCAACGCCCTGGCAGCCTTTTTCAGCCTCACCCTGGGCATTCAGATGCTGCTGTTTGCCATGTGGTTCGATATGGATTCGAATAAACGGCTGCGGTAAAAACCTTTTCCAATGAAGATCCTGATCGATATCAGCCACCCCGCGCATGTTCATTTCTTCAAGCATGCCGCGCGCATCTGGCAGGAGCACGGTCACGCGGTCAGGTTCGTGGCGCGCAACAAAGAGATCACCTTTCAACTCCTCGATGATTACCAGATCCCCTACCAGGGTTTAAGCACCATCCGCAAAGGGCTGGCTGGTCTGGCGGTTGAGTTGGTCGAGCACCAGTCGCGCCTGGCGGGTGTGGCGCGCGAGTTCAAGCCGGATGTGATGTTGAATATCGGCGGGACCTTTATCGCGCATGTCGGTAAACTGATGGGCATCAAGACGGTGGTCTTCACCGACACTGAGCACGCCAAACTCTCAAACGGGATCACGTTCCCGTTTGCCACGTGGATCTGCACACCAACCGCCTACATGAACGACCTGGGGAAGAAGCAGGTGCGTTACAACGGTTACCAGGAGCTGGCTTACACGCATCCCAACCGCTTCATCCCCAACCCGCAAACGCTGGCCGATTGCGGCCTCAGTGAAGGAGAACCATTTTCAGTGCTGCGTTTTGTCTCATGGGGCGCCTCGCATGACATCGGTCAGCTGGGTCTTTCTGACGATGACAAATTGACCCTGGTGAAAAACCTGCGCGAGCACGGCAGGGTGCTCATCACCTCTGAAACTCCCCTGCCGACGGAGCTTGAACCGTTTAAGGTGCGCGTCAGCCCCACACGCATACACGACCTACTGTATTACGCGAACCTCTACATCGGGGAAGGCGCTACGATGGCATCAGAAGCGGCGCAGTTCGGCACGCCCAGCATTTACATCAATACGCTGGTGCTTGGTTACATTAATGAATTGTCCAGGGATTACAACCTGGTCGAGCATCACACGGTCGGCAAAGAAGCCGTGGAAGCCGCACTGCGCCTGGTGTCCAATCCTGACCAGAAACAGGTGCACCAGCAGCGCAGGCAGCGCATGCTCGCCGAAAAGATCGATGTTACCGCCTGGATGGTGGAGTTCATCGAGAATCTCATTTAAAAAAAATCTGCGAAGGGTAACTGATTCATTGCAAGATTAGATCTATCCGCGGGCTGAGAGGTCTTGCAGGAAGTTCTGGTAATCTTCCTTTGTATCGATCTCAAAGATCTGCCCGCTATTGATCAGCTTGTAAGAGATCTGTTCTCTCTGGCGGGTCAATATATTAATCAGGTTATGCCAGATCATCCCCGTGAACGCCTCGCGTTCGATCAGGTCCTGCAGGAGCCCTTCAGTCAGGTACGCATGCCGTTTGTTGAGGAATAAACAACCTGTGGAAATGTACTGGTATTCCGGTAGTCTTTTACCCACTTCTAAAACCCATCGTCCATCTGTCAACACCCGTATCGAATCGGGTTGATCATCGGACGGGAGGACCAATAAACCGGATCTTCGCATCCCGACAAGTCTGGAGAAAAGCCCATCCGGATAATAGGTATCACCGTTAAGGATGACCACACTCGAGTTGGCATTCCGTATTCCGCGATACAGTGACGTGATTACCCCGCGTTCATATATTTCGTTGTAAACGACATCGATCGTGGTTTGCGGGTAAAGATTGCGATAGGTTTTGACCTCGTCGATCACCTGTTCATGTAGAAAACCGGCCACCACCCGCACGCGTGTTCCGGCGGGCTGGCTTTCGCGGATCCCATCGAGGATGTTCACCAGCAGGGATTGTCCGTTGGCCGCCTTCAACAGTACCTTTGGGCAGTTCAGTGATTTTGAATCCGCCCTAACCCCCATACCGGCAGCGAGAATGATAAAAGTCTTACTCATTTACTCCTCAGCAGGCTCAGGATGAATTTCCCCACACGCTCAGTGGAACCACCATCAGTATAGAGGTGAAAAATCCGGCGCAGGAAATGCCTTTCCGATTGAAAGTAGGAGGGGTCACTTAATGATCGCAGTATCTCTTCTTTTAGTTGCGCAAAGTTTCGGCATTTGGGTCCCGGCATCCATCCATCATACGGATTCAACAACAAACCCCGTTCCGCGTTGAAACGAAGCTCATCGGCTGCCGTGAAGATCATCGGTCGATCCAGCAACAGGTAATCTGCATAAATGGAGGAAAAATCGGTGATCAGCACATCGCTCAGGGAAAGCAGCTGGTAGAGATCCACTCCCATCTCACGCAGCTGATTGTCGGTCAGGATCAGCAGATTGGACGGAAAATCAGTCTGATCAATAACTGACCAACGCTTCTCGTCGTTCGGATGAAGCTTCCAGATAAACAGAATCCCGTTCTGAACCAGGAAGTCATGAAATTCTTTTGCAGAAAAATCATCAAACCAGAAGTTCATTCTCAATGGTTTCGAATTATCAAATGATTCGCGGAAAGTAGGCGCGTAAAGGATCACCTTCTTGTAGTCTTTGTGGTAGGGATCCGGCATCGAACTGAACAGGTAATCGTTGCGAGGTGCTCCCAAAGGGACATACTTGCTGAAATCCATTTGGTTGCGGGAGTTGTAAAGAAGCGAGGAGAAATCGGAATAACTGACAAAATGATCCGTCAGGCGATTGATCCGTTTGATCCTGCGGAGGGCGCGCTGGCTAAACAATGCACTTGCCTTCTTGGTTGGAAAGGCATGCCAGAGTTCAACGGTGGTGTTCCTGGCTGTCTTGAGGAATGGGCCGTGGGTGGTCACGATCACCCTGCTTTGAAGCAAGGCAAGATACTGCCGGATTCTGCTGGAAAGCTTACCGGTTCCGACCAGTTGCCCGGAAGGGGAGGAATCCAACAGAAGGATGTCAATTTCAGGGTGATTCGCCCGCATCCAGTCGATCAACGGGGTAATGTTGCTGCCGGAGAAGGAACGCCGGAGAAACGCCACACGGTTCTCACGGACAGGGATGAGTACCGAGATCGCTTGCAGCACAGATTGTGTAAACCGCACCATTTTTTCGTTCAATATGACCTCTGGCTAACTTTCGAAATCAGATAGATCAGTCAGGTTTAAAAATCATAGCCATGCATTTCAAATTCAGCCTTGAATAACTCAAAAACACGTCTACGCTGGTCGTGGTTGTATTGGGTACGATAACCCCGTTCACTGCGCACACCTGCCTTGGCGTTCGGAAAATTCGCAAGATCCACCGGAATTTTCAACTGTTCCAGGATCTGCGGCAGATCTTCCTTTAATTTGTCGTATTGTATGATCCGATCAACCAATAAATCATGGGTTTTGGGGTCTACATAGTTCGGGTAATTGTAAGGCCACATCCCCACCGCATGATCGCGGGAATCCATCCAGCGTTCGCAAGTGTCAAGGTATTCATTCAATGAAGAGATACAGCCTGTTTTGTGGTTATACCACGACCACGCTGATAGCACCTTATCGTATGGATTTCTCTCCAAGCAAAACTTGAAATACTGCTGCCAGGTTTCCCGGGCTACCCGGTTGCGCACCTGCCAGGCGGGGATATGATGATAATAGCGCACACCCTTAAGATACTGCAGGAACACCTCGCGTATCGGCCAGGTCGCGCTGAGGTGTTTTTTCTCCACGAAGAAGTTCCACTTTTGGCCAAGATCCGCAGCAAGGTTGAACCTCCCGGTGTAGTTGCGCGGAAGATGACCAGCTTCCGGTTCAGAGAACGGGGTAAATACATCACGCTCTCCACAAAGCGGAGAAAGAAAAACCTCGATGCTTGTTCCTGCGGTTTTCGCTGTTTTAATAAAAATGAACCGGAATTTATGAGAAATGATCATATCGGCTGAAGGTATTATAACAAATGGCTTGCCGGATTCGGATGGTTGAAAAGAAGTATAATTAGCCGACCCAACTGGTAGCAACACGATGAAATTATCCACATTTTACAATCAAAGCATGAGTCGGCTTGCATCCAAACATCAAGAAGAAAAACGTCCAAAAGTCCATTTATTCCCACACACCTAAAAACCCTGAGTAAACTACGCCTACCCGTATGGACAACAACCCGAAAGCGCCACCAGAAGACCTGACAAGCAGAAGTATCACCTCAGTCAAATGGAATGTGATCAGCAACATCGTTCACATCGTGATCAATCTGACCCAGTCCATTATCCTGGCCAGGTTACTCCCCATTGAAACCTTTGGCGTGGTCGCTGGCGCAGCATCGATCATCGGCATCACCGGCGGACTTTCCAATTTCGGGATGCGCGGAGCATTCAATTACCGCTGCAAAGAAACCGAAGATCTCGAATCAGCCGCGAGTGTCCACTTCACCCTTCAGTTGCTTATTGACCTGCTCTGGACCGGGCTGATGCTGGCCGGTGGTTTGATTTTCATTCGCGATACCGGTGATGGATTTCGCCTGGCGTTCGTGGTGATGACCCTGGCTGAAGCCGTACTTACCATGTGCAACACCCCCAACTTCATCCTGATCAGGCTGGTTCAGCACAAACGAATGGCGATGATCTCGATGATTAACGTCGTCCTCACACTGCTTATCTCCGGAACCCTGGCGATCCTGAAACAACCCTTGTGGTCATTGTTATCCGCCAACCTGGTTAGTATGCTGGTCAGCGTGGTCTTCCTTTACCTATGGCGGCCGGTATGGAAACCGAAATTTAAGTGGTCAACTTCGACCGTGAAGTACTTCCTGAATTTTGGCAGCAAACAGGTCGTGTCCAGCTTCCTGATGGATGCACTGGACAAGGTGGATGAGTTCTGGACCAAGCTATTTCTTGGGTCTGTACCGCTGGGATTCTATTCAAAAGCGTATTCCTTCGCCCTTTATCCGGGAATGGTCCTGGCCAGCCCGGTGAACAAAGTCGCCATGGGTACTTATGCTGAGGTGGCCAATGACCGGAAAAAATTATCATCCGCCTTCTTTCAAACCAACGGACTTTTGATTCGAACCGGTTTCTTCCTGGTGGGGCTGTTCTTCCTGGTCGCACCGGAGTTCATCCGCATCATCCTTGGAGAAAGGTGGATGCCGATGTTAATCGCCTTCAGACTGATGCTGCCTTTCACGCTGTTCGATCCGATGAAAAGGACCATGGCGAACCTGTTCGTGGCGGTCGGAAAACCTGAGATACTGGTAAAGATCCGGGCGATCCAACTGATTGTGCTGATTGCCGGATTGTTTACCCTGGGAAAGCTGTTCAATATAGAAGGTGTAGCTCTTGCTGTGGATCTCATGATGATTGTTGGCGTCGGATTGATCCTGCACAATTCCAAGAGGTATATAGACTATTCGCTCAAGGAACTCTTCCTTAAGCCATTCCTGTGCATGCTCGCCGGTTTGGTCATCGGTTACGGCATCGATCATTACATCTCGCCGTTGCTGCCGGACGTCCTTTCCGCATTGATCGAAATGAGCGTGTTCACTCTCTTCTTTGTGGGACTGTATTATATAATTGACAAACAGGAATTACTGAAATACGTTCAATTGGTCAAGAAATACATACTTGGAATCCGGTCCGGGAAAAAAAGCAAAATCACTTAACCGGTATAAATAATTGTTCAAAAAAATGCCATGACAAAGCTATACTTCAGCACAGTGTTTCGTTATGCCCCCATCGACCAGGCAGGAGAATTAGTAAAAATTGACTGGGAAGAGAAGAGGGTTGAAAAAAGTGTACCTGTCGCAACCAAGGTATTAAAATTTGAAGACCCTAACCCGCGTGGAAACTCAAGGGGGGGGCGTGGCATTGCAGTGGTGGATGGTAAAGTTATCATGGCCGGCTACTGTGAGTTGCAGGCGTATGACCTGGACTTGAATCCCCTCTTCAATATTTCCCACAATCTCTTTTCCGGTTTGCACGAGGTTTATTATGAATCGGACCACAAATTATGGGTTAGCTCAACCTCACTAAACACCGCCTTATTGATCGATCTTGACACTGGCCAACTTCTCGACCAGTACTGGCCCCAGGAGATTCCTGCGTTCCAGGAACGCTGGGGTGTCAAACCGCGCACCATCAATAAGGAGGAGGATAACCGGATCCGGTTCCTATCCAAAAATATCGAGAGGGATCCCTATCACCTGCACATGAACGCTATCGCCACCTGGCATGGTGAACAGTACGGTTTGTTCAACCGTTTCGGTGCGGTTGTAAACCTGACAAGAGGGGTTGTCGTGTTCGAAGATCCCAAAATCAAAGGGGCACACAACCTGATCATCCTGGAGGATGGTAGCATTTTCGTCAATGACACCCGTAACCAGGCAGTCAATATTTATGATATGCACGGGACGTTAAAAAAGCGGATTAACCTGTTGCCCATGCATAGAGCCAGAAATAAGGTTTTATCACATAAATTATTCAATCCCGCGCGCAGGATACTGAATCAAATTGGCCTGGCAAAACACGAAATCGTTTTGCCTTTCTTTGTTCGGGGGATGGACTTACACGATGATCTTCTGTTTGTTGGAATTTCGCCTGCCAGTGTGCTTTGTGTTAACTGGCAAACAGGAAAACTTGTCGATTCCTTTACCTATACAGAAGACATCCGCAAAGCGGTACATGGCTTGAAAGTGATAAGGGCTTGAAATTATGGGTCAGTCAAGGATTCGGATTTGAATAAGAATACCAGATGGATGACTCTGCTCAGGTACACCTATCAGCCTTTCCACGCGAGAGTCCTTCTCAGCCGATTGTTGGGTTGCAGCCGGGTGATCGCCAATCGTGTTCCGATCAGGGCTGAAGAATCTCCGTTGAGCTGTGATCCCGTCTTCATCGTGAGTGCCGGCCGTTCCGGTTCCACACTGCTGCGCAGCATGCTTGCGGCAGGAGAACAGATCGCCATCCCTGCCGAAACACAGATGATCCATACACTGCCGATCAAGTTCAACGCGACCCGCAAACTGGGATGGGATAACCAGGCAAGACTGATCATCGCGACCTTTGAGAGCCACCCGAATTTCCCGCTGTGGGGAGTAGATCTTTCAGACGCGTACCAGAGAGTTCTGAAGCTGGAACCCCGGGAACGGTCGCTGGCGCGGGTGATCGACGAGGTATTCCTAACCTATGCCAGGCAGGCATTTCCTACCGCAAAAATATGGGGAGATCAATCTCCCATCCACGCGCTCTATATGCCGGATATTTTAAACATCTTCCCCGGGGTGAAATTCCTGCACCTGCTAAGAGACGGCCGGGACGTTGTCGCTTCAAAGGTGGTGAAGAACGGCGATGAATCACTGTACAGTGCTGTGCACCGCTGGAAGACCTGCGTCAAGCGTTCCAGGCAAATACAAAATAAGGTTGGTCCGCAGCAATTTTTTGAAGTGCGCTACGAAGATCTGGTCACCGCTCCAGAGCATATATTAAACCAGGTTTGTGATTACATCGGCATCGATTATGACCAGCGCATGCTGGATTACTGGAAGCTCCCCTCAACCGTTGAACATAAATATAAAACTTATCATCAAAACCTGACGAAACCGGTCTTCTCCTCTTCGATCGGTAGCTGGAAGGAACGCCTGTCAAGCCAACAACTGGCATTTATTATGGAGACCATTCATCAGGAATTGGAATTCCTGGGCTATCTGGAAAAGTGATCGTGATCAGGCGTTGCCTTTCTAATTAATCGGATAAAGAAATGGATAAAAACAGGAAGTCGTGCTGAAGAAAAAAAGCAAGTTTATGTCTCATCTCAGGTACACCTACTTCCCCTCACCCATCCGGGCAGGTGTAAATTACCTGAATGGACTGAAGCGATTCTTCGTCGAGCGGTATCCTTTAGCCGCCCAACCGGAACAGCTTAGTTGTGATCCAGTATTCATCATCGGCGCAGGCCGCTCTGGCACAACACTGCTGCGCAGCATGCTGGTTGCCAGTGGTGAAATCGCGATCCCGACTGAAAC
>CAYWVP010000004.1:3866-12238 GCA_964461605.1 uncultured Anaerolinea sp. | reverse complement strand
TACATCAAGCGTATTTTCCCCGGAGCCAGGTATGTTCACATGCTGCGCGATGGCAGAGATGTGACAGCTTCACTGGTGTCCCGCTTTGGAAACGAACATCTATACGAATCTGTATTAAGATGGACGACCAGTCTCAAACGAATTGAAGAATTGCGCGAACGCATCTCAACCAGTCAATTCATCGAAATCCGTTATGAAGACCTGGTGAATGAGCCTGAAGAGGTTCTTAAGCGACTCTGCCTTTTTATAGGCATCGAATACGCAAACACGATGCTTGATTACTGGAAATTGCCAACCACGATCGAACACAAATACGAGTCGTTTCATAAGAACCTGGAGAAACCGGTCTTTGATTCTTCCATTGGTAAATGGAAAGAGGTTTTAGATTCCGAGCAGCAAACTTACGTGAGCAAAAAACTGGAACGAAAACTAGAGGAATACGGTTACTTGGAAAAATAATGAACAATCCCCGTGTCGCCATCAGCCAGCCTTACTTTATCCTGGGTGGACGTCTCTCGTTGGTTTTGGAGATTGTAAAATCTCTGAACAATCTGGGAATCGAACCGGATATTCTGGCCTTGGGATATTCGTTTACCCCTGATCAGATCCGCAAGAAGTATGGGCATGATCTTCGCATGAATTTTCGTACAGTGGCAAAAGGGACTCCCTGGTATAAATTACCTCAGGATTATCAAATCCTCATTTTCAATCACCTGCTCAAAAAATATTCCAGCAGTTATGATCTGATCATTAATTCGAGCGATAGCCAGATTCACCTGCCGGAAGAACCAAAAATAATGAGTTATGTGCATTTCCCGCGTGAGTACCTGGTCAAGCGGGGTGTAACGGAAAGCTATTTCCTCAACAGCGGGAAATTCATGATATTTCTTGCGCGGATATCTGACAGAATTATTAACTGGTTTTATTCCCGATCCAGGAAGCCTTTGAAACAGACCGTAGTCTGCAATTCCATGTATTCCAGAAGTTGTTTTCTTGAAGTTTTCCCGGATTACCCGAAAGAAATCCCGGTGATCTATCCCCCTGTGAAACTGGCTGAGTACAAGGTTAATACTAACGAGGAAAGGCGCGGCGTCATCTCCCTGGGAAGGTTCTCGCGGTTAAAAATGCAATTTGAACAGATCAAGGTCGCCGAAAAAAAGCCGGATATTGAATTCCATCTTGTGGGTTTTGTGACAGAACAAGCATATTTCGATCGATGCAAAAGTTATATCGAAAGTCAGGGTCTACAAAATGTACACCTGCACCCCAACCTGGACTACAGCGAAATGATCAGGTTGCTCAACTCGTCCAAATACTTCCTGCACAACATGGTCAATGAGCCCTTTGGAATCACAGCTGTTGAAGCCATCGCCGCGGGTTGTATTCCGATTGTGCACAATTCAGGAGGTCAAAAAGAGACCGTGCCCGACCGCGCATTAAGGTACGATGAGTTATCTGACATTCCCGCAATCCTGAATGATCTTGAAGCAAAAAGCCCTGTGGAGATTCAAACGTTAATTGCGATGCTGCAATCTAACGCGCTCAAGAATTTCGATGAACCGGTATTCCTTGAGAATATGACACGGTTTCTACAGGGCATTCTGGCCAACTTATAACCAGATTTATATGCACGTGCTGGAAACAATATCTGGCGATGTAATCCGACCGGAAGAAACAACTCATCCCCGATAAAGCATCAACTTACAAAAATCTGACAAATTCACGAAAACCGGGGATTGTAAGCGGCGGGTGTATCCAGAACTGATCAGTTAAATCACCAGGGTGATGGATTTCCCAAGAAATTAATTTTCCCGATCTTCTTCTTACAACCGGAATAATTAACTGTCACTACAACTTGCAGAGGTTTTGCGCTGCCGTGTGGAGGCTAATCTTTGCACCAATTGGATCAGCAGGATTGTGATGACCAGCAGACTTAACGGATACCCCCAGAAAAGATAGCGGTCGATCTGGTTCGCCAGCAGGTGCAGCAAGGCGTTCAAAAAAGCAGACCCGGCGAGTATCAACAGCAGAGCGTTTACTTGGGTTTTGCGTTTGAGCCAAAGCACAAACTGGAAGATAACGTAGAACGGCAGCAACAGCAGGGTGACTGTAAACAGGAAATTACTCAGCGGGAGCCGCGGTTTGAATAACTTATCGAGCCATTGCGGTGAGCGGTAGTAGTCCTGCAGGTAATAAACATACGGGTCGAACCTGGGCATCGGTTCCTGGTTCAAAGCGCCGGTGTGAATGTACATCTTGTGCGCGATCATTTCGTTCTGAAAACCGCGGGTTAGAGAGAAATCTGTCATCGCCCGGGTTTCTTTATCGAGCAGGACCGCGTTAGAACTTTTCAGGTATCTCTTGATATTCAGTTTAATAAATCCAGCCGGGTCACTGTTGAACGAGGATGTACGGTCTTCGACGCGTTTCTCCGTAAAGCTGGACAGGCGGCGATTCTGATTGAGCGGATTGCCCTGAGAACGCAGGAATCCGTTCCAGGCGGCGTTGCTGCCCAATACAAGCCCGGCGGTGACGATACCCATGATCACTACATAGAGGAGGTTTCTTTTTGTAAACGAACGGATCAAGAACAGCAGACTTGCGATCAGGAGCGGGAACAAAGCAGCGCCAATGTATGGCTGCTTGATGTGCCAGGCAAACGGCACCAGCAGGATCAGAAGGGCGCTTAACCAGTAGAACCGGCGGGAGTGAGGGACAGCCTGCAACAACTGGTACGCCGCCAGGCTGGCGAGAACAGCCACCGTTGCAGCAGGATGCTCGGTCAACAATGTGTGGTAATACCCCACCACGGTGGGATCCATGGCAACGAAAAGGAAAACAAACACCATGATGAGCAGTCGAACAACCCTGCGCTCTGGTTGGAATACAGCAAGGATGAGTTGATAGCTGACAACGAAAAGGAGGATATGCGCCAGCATCATGGGAATGAGCAGCGCGGTCGTGTTAAAACCGAATACTGATTGCGAGAGATAGATTCCGAGCGGGAATACCGCCAGGCGGATCGGGTCCCAATCCTGCCAGGTACCCTGGCGGATGACCTCAGCTAACGAGAGGTAATGACCGGAATCCCAGGTGAGCGTGATCGTGTATTGCAGGTCGACCAGGATCAACAGGGCAACGAATATTAGCAGAGCGTAACGATGAAATCCATCACTGAGTTTCTGTTTGACGGGAGCCGGGAGGAACTTTTGGCTAGTGAACCAGATCACAACGAGCAGAAAATAAAACAGGAGCCTGAGCGTGAGCGCCGTGTACGAAGGGCGGGGATTGATGGTGAACTTCTCACAATTCAGTACATCACCAACCCGGTAAGTGAGGTCAAGGCGAATTTGCGCGGCGTCCACCACCTCAGGAAGTTGTACAAAAGTGACCGGCTGCAGGATGCGGAATTTGAGGGAATTTTCTTCCACGAAAAACTCATCCTGTGGACGGTAATAGACCTGGCTGAGTATCTCAGGAGAGGTGGTGGAACACACCAGGGAAATTCCGCCAATCCTGACGCCAGGAGAAAGTGTTATATAGGGATCGTTGCTTTCGGAGATCAGTAATCCGTCTTCAAGGCGGAAGTCTTTTAGTTCTACATCTGCGACATTGAATTCAACTTCGACCAGGCCGTCTGATCGCCATAAACGGGGGTACGCGCTGTAATTTGCGCTTTCGAGGACAGCAATGATCACCGCCAGTGCAAGGAAAAAGGCGGCGTTCTTCGTGAAAAAGTTCCTCACGTTCTGGGAAAATTGAGGCTTCATTTTCTCCGGTTCATTGCTTGAGGTCAGCTGCTCAAAGTTTATTTTATCTCAATAATCAACCAGACCATCAGGAAACACGCATGAACTACTATCACCCCGGACGAACTCTTACTTTCGGGACTTATTCTTGATGTACCAGTTGTAATAACTATCGCTTGTAGATGTTGTGAACGGATTACTGAATCTCTGCTGCAAGTCCGGCCGGTTGCGGTAAAGAAACCGCATTTCCTTAAAGATCTTCTTCCCGTTCTCAAAATAATCGTAGGAACAGGGATGCCTGCCAAGTTCAGCATGACCATTGGCGCTTAGCTGGTAGTTGTACCAATCCCACAACTCTCTGACAACCGCGTTGTTCCCGCCGGTGGTGAGATAATCGATCACGCCCATGCCCGCCCCTGAATCGTAACCGGTAAAATGGTAGAACCGCAACGGGTATTGACCATTAATGAGCAATTGACCGATGGAATTGAATGAAATCTGCCGGCAATCCAGGTTCCAGCTGGCTACATCGTAACCGGGGTCGCGTATGATGTAATGATCCTCAAAGAATGAGGGAATCAAATCACCCCACTTTTGATCAGTGAACAACCCGCGGTCGTAATCCGCGTAACAATAATCATAAAGGCGCTTCCACCACCACTCGACGAAGCGCGCACCGTCCCTTCTTTTCGTATTCACACCCAGGAAACCAAAGTTAAAAACACCATGCCGCAACGTTCCGGCGATTTCAATATTCTCAATGGAATGGGGATCATCGGTGTAATCGAGAAGGTGGGGGATGAGAAGGATCCCGTTATCCTCCAACAAGGTTTCGAGTTGATCAAGGGAATTAAAGACTGCAATGTCAGGATCGATGTAGAGGATCTTTTCAACCCCCTGTTGCGCGAGAAAGTGCAGATAATACCCTTTAACCGCGGTGCAGAGCTCAACCACGGTGTGTTTGAAGATCCAGGCGGACAAGTCCGGAATATCCGTCTCATTCAGCCTGACGACCCGATCAAACAGGTCTTTGTCGAGAATGACCGGATCGGCATCCCGCGTGAGAACATCCGATCGTTCACAAATCACCAGGTGAAAAGTCCAATCCGGATGGAATTGTTTCAGCGTCTGCGCCAGGATGCGGGCTTTTGGCAGATAATTCAGGGTGATACTGGTAAAAACGTCCATCTGTCTTTTCCCTTTCACATCCAGATCAGGTCAGCTTGAGGTTTTCCGCGAGCCCGAAATTCTGCAATTCTCCGGGCTAATTCACCATTCCTGATGAAATCGTGTAGAGCAGCTTCGTCCTCAAGAAAGGCACCCTGGTGGGGATTCTTAGCCAGGTAATCCGGAATATTACCACTCGACCTGTTCGTGATGATAAAGCAGCCTGCGGCTAATGCTTCATACAGGGCGATGGAAAATGTCTCCGGCCACATGGACCACAGGAAAACAGCATCAATATTGGTTTCTTTCAGCGAATCGGTAATAGCCGATGGCATTTGCGGGGAAAGAGGTGTCTGAATGCGCGTGTAATTAGCTGGTTCACCTTCTACCAGGGAAAAATGATAGTATGCGAGGTTTTCCATTTCAAGGGCAGTCAACAGGCGCAGCCAGGCATCCCAGCCCTGCGCCCGGATGGGGGAACCGATGAAGCCGATCCGTAATTGGTTGTGCTGGTCTGGCAAACATTGCGGATCAAGCCAATTGAGACCGGCCAATGGACGCAATTCACTTGAAGAGGTCATGTAAGGGGCTTTGCTTTGCCACAAATCCAGTGCATGGCTGGATGGGGCGATCACCCGCAGCGCATTGTGGTTAAAAAACTGCAGGAATCTTGCCTGCTGCCTGGCGCGCAGGTTGCTGAACCGGCAAATCGTGCAGGCATTGCTGGAAATCACAGGAGCACCGCAAAACTCCACACCGTTGCGCAGCAAATTGAAGGATGGGCACAAGGAAAAGTAATCGTGCACCCAAAAATTTCCCCGCCGATCACTTAACTCCAGGATGCTATTGATCGCTGAGAGACTCCACCCCATTGTGTGATGGATATTGACATCCAAAATTTCAGTGTCATTACTCCGCAGAGATTCCAGTAGCACATTGATCGCGACAGTGCCGATGCTTTCCCCATTGAAATTTACCCCGAGCGGGAGGGAAATACCATCCTCAATCAATAATTCATTTGCGGTTTCGGGAAATACATGAAGATAATTCTGTTCCGCCTGGTTTACCCGCCTCTGTTCTTGAGAGATGTAAACCTGAACATCACTTGCAGGCTGAAGATCATCTCCATTGCTGATCGAAATCACAGTCCTGTCGGAGATCCGCAAGGCATTCATCCGCGTCGTCAATTCCCCGGCGGATAGTAACTCAAATGCACCCGGAGAACGTGTGGGGATTGGTTCCTCATAGTCCACGTAATCCACTGTTTTCGTGGATCGTCCTTCTGTCATCCCGTACTTGATATAGTGAATCAGAGGGTTGATGCCAGCCGCTTTTACATCCGGATTCAATTCCAGGTACTGCTCAACATTAAAATCGACTCCCGGATTTCTACCTTCACGCCAACCTTGCGTCATGAAATGAAAAAACGGTGTGACATTACCAATTCGTAAATCCGGATTGTTTTCCAGGTAATACTTTGTGTTAAAAAACCGGGACGGATCTCTACCTTCATGTAATCCATAAAGGATGAAATGCCGCAACGGATCCATCCCGGATTCCTTAACATCCGGATAGGTTCGTAGATAATACTCAGCGTCAAACACACCGCTTTTCTTCAGCATTATGTACGTCCTGATCGTGTCAATCATCCGCATAAGAACCTGCTTCTCCCGGGCTTTACAAAGAATTCTTCAACTGGTGTTTGTGGTAAAAACCCAATTCGTGCAACATACACGCCAGTTTACTTTCGAATTGTTCGAGTGAATACTTGCACTGCACAAGCGCCAAACCGTTATCAGAAATTTGTTCCCATTTTTCCCGGTTCTCATAGAGCTCGACGATCAAATCCGCAAACTCCGCTGGTTCATCGCTGATCAGCACATCCGTCCCATGGGTCAAACCCATACCCTCTGCGGCAATGGAAGTTGCCACACAGGGCACCCCGTACCCGAGGCTGGTGAGGATCTTCCCCTTGATACCCGCACCGTAGCGCAAAGGCGCTACACTGAGGCGGACCCGGTCAAAAACATCGGAAAGTTCCGGGACAAATCCAATCACTTTTACACTCTCATTCGCCAACGCATCGATCTCCGGGGGTACACCGCTGCCTACGATCCAGAATTCACACCCGGGGAGCCTGGGAGAAACGAGGGGCCAGATCTTTTCAACAAAATAGAAAACTGCATCGATATTGGGCTGATGCGGATATGAACCAATAAAGAGAATATTGCTCCTTGTACTGTGATCCCTTACCTTGCCGGCTACCTGTCTCGGGACCGTGATCCAATGTGACTTGATCGGACCATCCATTGCAATTAAGAATTTTTGCTCAAATTCACTCACAACGATCGTCGCGTCGGCTTTGCGCATGATACTGATCTCATCGTTCTCAACCATCCGGTTAGTACCCGGGTCAGTAGTTCCAGTAACATCATTTGCACGCATTTCCCGCAAGAAATGCAGGTCAACGGTATTGAACACGATCTTCGCTTGTGGTGCGTATTCTTTTACCTGATCAATGTACTTTCCACCGTGGGGCGCGCGAAAGAGCATGATCAGGTTCAGATCTTTTCCGTACCTCCACAGGAAATCCTCGATCGACGTCAGGTATGGAGCATTCAAGCAGTATATCCCGCGCTTTTGAAGATCCTGGACGTACTGATCGTAAATTTCGGAATCCGCGACGGAGATGAAATGGACTTCAAATCCCATTTTTCGCAACGAAAGCAAATAGTTGTACGTATCGATGGACCCTGAATCGTGGTCAGGGCGGGGTGTGCTGGCATCGATTACGAGTGCGCGCTGCCGGCGGGCACGATTGCGATAATTTTCAACAGGTTGCGATGGTTTCCCATGAGAGGAAAGAACCTGCTCCCATCTCGCGAGGAATTTATGGCGATTGAGTTCCTGATTCTGCTTTACGCCGCTGGAGATATCGGTGCCTGATGTCGCACCCTCAATATGAATCACGCGGGAAAAAGGCTGGCAAACCACAGCATAGCCGTGCTGCCGTACACGAAACGCCAGGTCTGTATCTTCATAGTAAGCCGGGGCGAATAATTCGTCGAATCCACCAAGTTCCGACCACAGCGATCTTGGTATACATAAACTTGCACCTGAACAATAATCCGTTTCGCGGAGGTAATTAAATTCCGGCGCGTTTGGATCACCACCACGACCGAAGGTGATGCCAGTGCCATCCTCCCAGATCACCCCGCCCGCTTCCTGCAGTGTTCCATCAGGAAAAACCAGCTTGGATCCCACGAGGCCAGTATCCGGCACATTGCGAAAAGTATAAACCATCGCGTCAAGCCATCCCGGCATCACATAGGTATCGTTGTTCAGAAAAACGATGTATTCGCCAAGCGCCAGGGAGGCAGCCTTGTTACAGGTACGCAGAAATCCGAGGTTTTCCTCATTGCGCACATACCTGATCCTTTTACAAGCCGAAAAAAC
>CAYWVP010000004.1:0-3766 GCA_964461605.1 uncultured Anaerolinea sp. | reverse complement strand
TCAGATGGATCCCGGCCTTCCTGCCAGCCGTGTTTCACGTAATGCAGCAACGGATCGATATCAAGTTTCCGGACATCCGGGTATTTTAATAAATAGTAGGATGGATCAAATTGCCCACTGCGCTTTAAAAACAGGTAATCCTTCCAATCGCCAAACATTACTGGTGCCTGATCAATTTACCAAATATCTTACGGAATGGTCGCGTCAGTTTCCAGCTGCTGCTTTGAGCGTAAGAAAGGATCTCCTGCCTGGCCTGCTCCAGTTCCGCGGACAATTGTTCATTGTGGACGGATAAGTCATGGATCATCCTGCTCTGTTCCTCCAGCTGCGCTGCCTGGCTCTGGAAAATCCCCCCACCCACAGGTACTGCGGGAGAATCAGTAACCATTTCCTTGAGCTTGTCATTATCGAGCCGGATCACACCATCTTCCAGGACAAGCGGTGCATTCGCAACAAAGTTCTCTTCCAGCCTGTTCAATGCGCCGGCAACACGGCGGACAATCCCGGGGTCAACCGGTTTTATATCAAGTTGCAGGCTATCCGAAAAGACGACCTGGAGGTCTTGCAAAGTGGTTATCGTGTAGCCTCGGCTCTGTAATTGCTGTTCAGATACCGCGGTGTTTGGAATATTTGGCCGTTCAAAACCAAGCGTGAATCCCCGCAGGTCATCATCACTTACTTTGCCTTCAGCAATCTTCTCCAACATTTCGTAGTATTGAAAACTGGTACCAGCTTTGCGTTCCTTATAACCGCGGCGGGCAATAACCGTCAGGATCACCTTGCTTTCAACCTGGTCCAGCGAGCGGATGGGCACGTGCAGCAAGGTTCCAATTGGTGTGATCGGAATCTCCACCCCATGCGGGTCATAGAGGACGTGATTGCCCTCTGATATCGTCAGTTGTTTGTTGTAATGCTCATAAAGGCGGCGTGACAGAACACTCTTGTAAAACGAGGAATGGGCTGCCGGGAGATATAAAGGTGTTCGTACGGTGAACTCTTTTTGATGAAAATCGCTCAGAATACAATTCTTCCAGGTCAAGACACCCGCTGTCGTCGGGTCCACCCAGGAGGTTAACCGGTTTTCAAGATCCTGTCGGGAGGGCACCTCGATGAATTCATCTGCATCCAGGAAAAACAGATAATCCAGGTCATCTTCAAACGCTTTATGGATCAGAAAATTGGATACCTCAGTCTGTGCCTTGGTTTTGATATCAAGGAAATAGTAATGCCACGATGGTCTTTGTGAAACAGCCTGCTTCAGAACCCCGGTGGTGCCATCAACAGATTGATGATCAATGACATGGACAAAATCAAATAATCCGTCGATGTGGTTTAAGAACGGTTGGAGGATTTCGATCTCATTGCGTATCTGGGTGATCAAGCCAAGTTTCACATGAATCTCCTGTTTACCAACTGTGTGCAACCAATTCTTCCTGAAGAAGAGGTAATTGTAGCTATTGGATAAAAAATCATATCACAATCCTGGCTTTCCCAATCCCGGTTGAATGGCGCATCGCTTCCCCCACAAGCCGGGATCACTGACTTGGTGCGCAATTTTAAGGATTCAGAAAATCCAAGCGAAAATCCTTACCAAGGCGAATATCCCATTCACGGGGAGCAACCTCGATGAAACCGGCTTGCGGATAGAATGTCAACTCACCAAAGTAAACTTTTGGAGAGGCATACAGGTCCACCCGCACAAATGGGAAACCACGCGATAACTCACCGGCAATTTGCACCATTTCATCAAATTGGCGGGGTTTGGTCGATTTTTGAGGGTTATTCAGGTAACCAAACCGGATCGGCAACCAGTTCCAGTCCATATCGTAGAAATCAAGGTAATAAGCGGTTTCCCGCTCGGACACCTCATAAACGTACTTGACCTCGCCGTTGTAACAAAAGAACTTGTAATCATTGGGGAGCTTGCCGGAAGGGCCCTGCAACAACGGCTCCACCAATATACGGGGTGTAATATTCTTGTACGGCCATTCACGAAAATGCAAATATAAGTTATCGGATAACCAACCGCGCATCTCTTCCCGGCATTTTTCCCAGTTCAGTTGTGACTTATCCCTGCAGAAAATATTCCAGCCTGACCCGTGCGTGGCTTTGAGCACGAATTGATCCGGCAGTTGCGCCAGTTTTATGTCATCAATCTCGGTAAAAACCCCCAGGCTGGGAACCACGTATTCTGGCCCGATCTTATGCTGAACAAAATCTTTCACCGAATACTTGTCGACATATTGCCATAAAGGTTTTTCACGATAATACATTTTGTAAACATTCAGTTTCTCGTTGAATGTTTGCGGGTGCCTGACGTCAAGGGGGTAATTGAAACATTCATGAAACCTGAGCTTCGTCCACTCAACGTCCGATAGCTCACTTTCAGCCGGTTTGCTCGTGGGAATTTGGCCATCTTCGCGCACCCACGAACGGGTAAGCTTTCTGCCCTCCTGCCTGCCAAAGCGGAGGTAGTGTACAAGGGGGTTTAAACCCGCCTCACGGACATCCGGATTCATCTCCAGGTATTCGCGCGTATTAAAAAGCAAGCCGGGATCCCTACCCTCTTTCCAACCTCGCAGAAGGTAATCGATAAGGGGGTTTTTTACTGAAACTGCCGCTGCAGGATACGCTCTCAAGTAAAAATCACGGTCAAAGTAGCCTGACCGGTTGACCATCTGGTAATCCTTGATGAACCTGATTATCGCCCCTGGGGTTACCATTGCCATCACTTCAATATGATCCAACTAAACTAAGATTGTTGTTGCTCAACCCATGAGCAGTCTGACACTGATCTTCCAATCCGGCAGCGGAATACCGAAGGTCTTTACAAATTTGGAGCAATCCAGTGCAGAGTATACAGGGCGGTGCGCGGGATTGGGGAACTCGGTTGATTTGGCAGGCAGAATTTGCCTGACCACCTGTTCCTCTTTTTTGGGATCACGCTCGATCACCTCGTGTGCCCACTCGTAGCGGCTGGCTGCACCGGTACCCGCCAGGTGATAAAGCCCGCTGTGCTGCTGCAGGTACGCCAGCGGATCGTCTCCGCCGCGTGCGATCACATGCGCGGTGGCTTCCGCCAGCATGCGCGCCCAGGTGGGGCTGCCTATTTGATCGTCGACTATGCGCATCACTTCCTGTTGGCGTGCCCAGCCCAGTACCTTGTTGACGAATCCGCCCACGCGCAGGCTGTACACCCAGCAGGTACGGAAGGTTAACGCAATACCCGCCGTGGAATGCACCGCCTGCTCCCCCTCCAGCTTGGTGATGCCGTAAGCATTGATGGGGTTGGGCGTATCAGTTTCCGTATACAAGGTTCCCTTTTCACCATCGAAAACATAATCCGTTGAATAATGGATCAGCGCTCCGCCCAGTTTTTTCATCTCTTCAGCCATCACACCGGGAGCAATGCTATTTACCCTGCGGGCAAGATCAAGTTCACTTTCCGCTTTATCAACAGCGGTATAGGCGGCAGGGTTCAGCAGGATATCCGGTTTAACGGAGCGGATCAATTCGCGCAGTGCGGCAGCCTGGCTGATATCTACTTCAGGGTAATCAGTGGCGATCACCTCGCCGAGGGTCATGCAGGTGCGCTGCAGTTCCCAACCCAGTTGGCCGTTCCTGCCGATCAGCAGAAACCTCATGGCACGCTCTCAATAAACTGGCGCAGGTATGCGCCGTATCCATTCGACTCGTACTTCTTCGCGGTCTCAAGGAAACGCGCGCGATCAATAAAGCCGAGGCGATAGGCGATCTCTTCCGGGCA
>CAYWVP010000003.1:8427-27273 GCA_964461605.1 uncultured Anaerolinea sp. | reverse complement strand
AAACAATAATGTCTTCAAACACTTCACACATTAAAAGGCTTAACGCTATAATCCAGATGGGAGATACACAATGACTGAAGCCAGAATTGACCACCTGAAAGAATTAATGAGCCGCCACAAGATCGATACGATCGCCCTTAATCCGGGTCCCACCCTCACCTATTTGACCGGTTTGGAATTTCACCTGATGGAAAGACCAACCGTGATGTTGTACCAAAAGGGCCATAAACCCTTCATGATCATGCCCAGGTTGGAATCTGCAAAACTGACCGGATCCCGCTTGAAAATGCATTCTGTTACTTTTGGTGATGATCCATCAACCTGGCAGGAAGCATTTCGGGCCGCATTCAAGCACATGAACCTGGAGGGAGTCCGTATCGGCCTGGAAACGACACGCATGCGCTTCATGGAAATGAACTATCTGCAAACCGCTGCTCCCACCGCCCGGTTTGTTCCGGCAGACCAGGTTTTTGGGGATCTGCGTATCATGAAAGATGAAAATGAGATCAAGGACATGCGCCGCGCGGTGGATATTGCCCAACAGGCATTGCGTGAGGTTCTACCGATGGTCAAGCCGGGTGTCACGGAAACTGAGATCGCCGGAGAGCTGACCATCGCGATGCTGCGCGCCGGTTCTGATCCCGAATTACCGTTTTCTCCCATCGTGGCAAGCGGTCCCAACAGCGCAAATCCACATGCAACACCGACAGGACGGGAATTAGAGCCTGGTGACCTGTTGGTTATCGATTGGGGTGCCCGCGTAAACGGCTTTTGCTCCGATCTTACACGCACCTTTGCCATCAGCCGACTGGACCCCGAACTCGAACAGATCTACAACACAGTATTGTCAGCTAACACAGCTGGTAGAGCCGCCGGAAAACCCGGACTTGAGGCCGGAGAAGTGGATCGTGCAACCCGCGATGTGATTGAAGAGGCCGGTTTTGGCGAATTCTTCACCCACCGTACCGGTCATGGTCTCGGCATGGAAGCCCATGAGACACCATACATCTTTGCAGGTAATTCTGAAAAACTGGAATCGGGTATGACCTATACTGTTGAACCAGGCATATACCTGCCGAACAAAGGCGGTGTGCGCATCGAAGATAATGTGTTGATCACTTCCGACGGCGCCATATCCTTGAGTGATTATCCCCGTGAATTGACGATCCTATAGGACCAGGCTGGTAACCATGAGCAAAACTCAAACCATGCAATCGGCTGAACCATTTTTCATTCCCGGTGGAAAAACCGGCTGCCTGTTGATCCACGGGTATACCGGCACTCCCAAGGAAATGCGTATGCTGGGTGATTCACTCGCCCACTCCGGGTACACTGTTCTGGCTCCACGCCTGTTTGGTCATGCCACAAAACCGGATGACATGCGCCGCGCACGCTGGCAGGATTGGCTGGCTTCCGTTGAGGATGGCCTAAACCTGTTGAAAGGCTGCACAGAAAAGCAATTTGTCATGGGGCTCTCAATGGGTGGCGTGCTCACACTGATAGCCGCAGCACGATTCGAACTGGCGGGTGCAGCGGCTTTTTCAACCCCGGGCAGCCTTCCCGACGATCCGCGCAGTTTCCTGTTACCGCTGATCGGCTGGTTGAACCTGCGAATCGGAAAAGGTAAACCGGATTGGCGTAACCGGGAGGCTGCTGCTGATCACGTCGACTATCCTTATTACCCGACCCGCTCCATCCTGGAGCTAAACAAGCTAATCAAAGTGATGCAGGATGAACTTCAAAACATAAATATACCTGTTTTGTTGGTTCAATCCCGCGGGGATGCGGCTATCCCTGGTGACAGCATGGACGTTATATTCCAGCGCATCCATTCCACTGACAAGTCAAAATTTTGGGTGGAGGACAGCGGTCACGTGGTCATCCGCGAACCGGAGCGGGAAAAAATCTTCGCAGAAGTTAAAACCTTTCTTCATCGGATACAGGGATGAATCGCAACCTGCTGCTGATCGCCATATCCCTGTTCGCCTGGGGTGTGGGTGAAGGACTATTCATCTACTTTCAGCCTCTATACTTGCAGGAATTTGGAGCGAACCCCGTTTTAACGGGTGCAGTGTTCAGTGGCATGGGTATTGCAATGGGGCTTTCCCAGATCCCGGCCGGTTACCTGTCAGATCGTTACGGATCGCGTACCCTGATGTGGTTGTCCTGGATCCTGGGCAGCACTTCAGCCATCCTGATGGCATTGGCGCAATCCCTGCCTGTCTTCATCGTCGGGTTGATCCTGTACGGTCTCACCGGATCAGTTATGGCGCCCATGAACAGTTACATTACCACTGTACGCGGCAAATTGAGCATTGGTCGCGCATTGACGTTCACTTCCGGATTGTACAATGTCGGCGCTGTCCTTGGACCGATCAGCGGGGGTCTGATCGCTGACCGCCTGGGTCTGCGGACTGTTTACATTATTGCTGCGGTCGTTTTTGTGATCTCAACGATCATTGTGCTTTTCATTGAGAAGAATCCTGAGCCGCACCAGGCTGACCAGGTTTCTGGAAATAGTATGGGAATACTAAAGAATACCCGGTTTCTCATCTTCCTGGGGATCGCAATGGTGAGCATCTTCACGCTCTATTTTCCACAACCTTTCACACCAAGTTACTTGCAGAACCAGCAGGGTTTGTCGCTCTCAACCATCGGATTATTCGGGGCGATCGGCAGCCTGGGAAACGCGGTGGCAATGCTGACCCTGGGAAACCTGAATGCTGTGACCAGCTTCATCATCGGGCAAGCCTGGTTGCTGGTATTTACGATCATCTACCTCAAAGCAGATCTTCCCGTCTGGTTCGGCATAGGCTATTTCTTCATTGGCGGCTACAGGTTGTGCCGTTCGATGGTGCTGGCCATCGCGCGAACATTCATCCATCCAAAGCAGACAGGCCTCGCCTATGGTATGGTGGAAACAGTTAACTCAGCCGCATTGATCCTCGCGCCTATCCTGGCAGGTTACATTTACAATCAGAACCCTTATTTGGTCTACCGTATCTCCATTGTGCTGGTCAGCGTGGTTATTGCCTTCAATATCCTGATCCTGGTGATCATGAAAAGAAATGGGAAAAATGAGCCTCAAAATTCAATTGTTCAATAGTGGTCCAATTGATAATAATGTAGTCCTGTTATTCGACGAAGGAACAAGGCAGGGAATCATTTTTGATCCGTCGTTTGACCCTGACCCTGTTCTGCAAGTGATCAACGAACAGAAGATCTCTGTCGGATCGATCCTATTCACACATGGTCATTTTGATCACTTTGCCGGATTAGCCTACCTGCTCGCTAATCTGGCACCCCCGCCAAAAGTTGGCTTGCACAAGGGAGACCTCAAGATTTGGCAGGAAGGGGGCGGTTCGATCCAGTTCCGGGTCCCGATCGATCCTCCGCCGGACCCTGACATGACCCTGGAACATGGTCAACAGATACAGATCGGTGAACAATTCATTGAAGTAAGGCATACTCCCGGACATTCTCCAGGGTCGGTCATTTTTTACATGCCATCCATCAGTACCGCTGTGGTAGGCGACCTGATCTTCAAGCAGGGGATTGGCCGCACAGACCTTGAGGGAGGAAGTTTTCCGGTATTAGCACACAGTATCACCACTCAGGTTTTCAGCCTGCCCGCTGAGACGATCCTCATCCCCGGGCATGGACCTGAAACCACGGTAAGTGATGAACAGAAGTACAATCCATATGTCGGCACAAGGGCAAATTTCCTGTAACCGGACTTTTTTGATGAATGATTACGTCAACAAATAAAACCTGATGAGACCATTTCCACAAAGATTGTGGTACTTATACCTGGCAATTCTCTTTACTCTGCTGGTTGGTTGTCAGCCGCAGATGCCTGTTTTTGTCACACAATCACCGGAATCAACCAATACTCCTTTTCAACCGGTCCCACCCACAGCAACAGTTACCCCCCAACCTACTCACACTCCCACAAATACCCCCACACCCATCCCAACGGAAACCCCTATGCCCGAACCCACAGACACATCCTCACCGGAACCAACCGAAGAACCCGATCTTCCTGCTGAAGAAGTTACAGCCGGGGAAGTCACTGTTCCCATCCTGCTTTACCACCACATATCGGAAACGATCGACACACAGTACAACGTTCACCCGGACCGGTTTGCTGAGCAGATAAAATGGCTGCACGATCACGGTTACTCGACGATCACCATCGCGGATGTTGCCCGCCTCATCCTGGATGGCGGTGAGTTGCCTGAACGCCCGGTTGTGTTAACCTTCGATGATGGTTACCTGGATGTATATCAAAATGCTTACCCGATCATGCAGCAGTACGGATTTGTTGGCACTTTCTTTATTATTGGCAATACTGTGGATACGAATCAAAATTTGAGCACCAAAAAGTTAACAAAGCTGATCAACAGCGGATGGGAGATCGGTTCGCACAGCATGTCTCACATCGATCTCAAACAGGGCAATAATTGGGAGTACGAGATTCTCGGCTCAAAGGACCTGCTTGAAGGAAAACTTGGCGTGACCATCCAGACCTTCGCTTATCCATACGGGCTGGCGGACGCAGCGGTTATCCGCTACACGATTGACGCCGGGTACACTTCCGCGGTTGGTCTGGGATCCAACGTCACCCACGATCAAAACACTCTGTACTTCCTCGACCGGAAGGAAGTGAAAAGCTGGTACGGCCTCGATTTCTTTGAGGATTTTATGCCCTGGACTGACTGATCGGCACGAAAATAAACAGGCTCTCCGAAAATGGAGAGCCTGATTGTTTAGACGGTTGAAGACACTATTTGGCGAATTCCACTGCCCGGGTTTCGCGTATGACTGTGACCTTGATCTGTCCGGGGTATTGCATGGTCTCTTCCACTTTTTTGGCAATATCACGCGCCAGCCTTGTGGAAGCCAGGTCATCGATTTCTTCCGGTTGCACAATGATGCGCACTTCACGGCCGGCCTGGATGGCATAACTCTGTTGAACACCTTTAAAGGAATTGGCGATTTCTTCAAGCGCGCGCAAGCGTTTGATGTACTGCTCAAGGTCCTCGCGCCTGGCTCCAGGCCGTGCGCCGGAGATCGCGTCAGCAGCCTCCACAATCACAGCTTCAATGGATTCCTGCTCCACTTCATGATGGTGAGAAGCCATCGCATTCACAACCCTTGAATTTACCCCATATCGGCGGGCGTAATCTGAACCAAGTTGAGCATGTGTGCCCTCAGTGTTGTGGTCCATCGCCTTGCCCAGATCGTGCAGCAAGCCGCCGGCTCGCGCCACTTCAACATCAGCACCCAGTTCGGCAGCCAGTACCGCAGATAATTTGGCGACCTCAACCGCGTGTGCCAATTGATTTTGACCGTATGAGGTGCGGAATTTCAGTCTTCCGAGCATTTTCAATACTTCCGGGTGAATTCCGGCAACGCCCGCATCGAATGCAGCCTGTTCCCCTGCCTCGACAATGGCTTTCTCCACTTCCCGCTCTTCTTCGTTGAGGATCTTTTCGATGTGCGCAGGATGGATGCGACCATCAAGAATCAATCTGTCGAGCGAGCGGCGGGCAATTTCACGCCTCACCGGGTCAAAACAGGAAATCGTGACCGCTTCAGGCGTGTCGTCTACGATCACATCCACACCGGCAGCCTGCTCAAACGCACGAATGTTGCGTCCATTCCTACCTACGATGCGCCCTTTCATTTCCTCATTCGGCAGGGTCACCAGCGAGGTGGAAACGCTGACCACATGCTCTGAGGCTACCCGTTGAATGGCATCAGTGATGATCTCACGCGCCCTCTTATCACCTTCGGAGCGGGCTTCAGCCTCTATCTGGCGAATAATGCGGGCCATATCGTTGCGGGCTTCCTTCTCAGCTTCAGCCAGTAATACCTGCTTGGCTTCTTCGATTGACATCTGCCCGATGCGCTGGAGTTCATCCAGCTGATCTGTGTATAGTTTTTCGATGTCATTGGCACGTTTGTCAAGTGCACTTTGACGTTTATTCAGGTTTTGTTCACGCAGTTCGATCCGTTCAATGCGGTGATCCAGCTCAGCCCGACGTTTCTGCTGACGGTCATCCTCACGCAGAATGTCCTGCCTGCGGCGGGTGATCTCCTGTTCTGAGTCCTGCATGACCCGTAGAGCCTTGTCCCTCGCCTCGATTTCGATCGTCTTGGCTTTTTCAGAGGCGGATTGGATCAAATCATCCGCTTTTTCAGCCTGCTCCTTCTTATAGCGCTGTACATAATACCTGACAAAAACCACTGTCAGGATGGTGGCAACCACCAGAGCTCCTATCACCAGAATGACCAGTAATCCAATGTCCCGTTGATTCATTTTTCCAATTCCTCATTATCATTATTTGTTTGATCTATCGAAGTTCCCTGCTGCTGCCATAAATCCTTTACCAGGGGTGCGACCGTCCCATACGAAAAACCGCGCCTGGACAAATAACCGCTTAACCTTTTACGAAAGGTCTCCCAGTCAGAACCCTGTAAACGGCGAATGTAATGGGAGGCAGCCTGTGCGGCCAACTCTTGCTCAGCAGGGAGTTCTTCGAGTGCTGCATCGATATGTTCTTCTGCAATACCCTTGTTCTTTAACTCATATCGCATCAGATTTTTACTGCGCGGGTGGAACTCTTTGCGGCTGTCGATCCACATGCGGGCAAAATTCTCGTCCCGGATCAATCCGGCTAACTTCAACTTTTCCACCACCTGGTCGATCTGTTCAACGGAAAATTCCTTTTCAGCAAGCCGCTGCCTGATCTCTTTTTCGCTCCTTGGACGATGATTAAGGAGATCAAGCGCACGCTGATAGGCAACCTCTAACGCGTCTTTATCGAGCAGGGATTGAATCTTTTCCTCGGACAGGCGATCGCCAGTAGATAACCAGGCTGCCACCAGCCGGGAAAGACCAAAAGCGTACTCACCATCCAGGTCAATACTCACCCGTTGGGAATTGCGCTTCTGAACTTTGATCGCCGTAATAATTCGTTCCGTCATCCCTTAATCCTAAAAAAGCCAGCTACCATTCGGTTGTTTGGCTTGTCGACTTACGCTGGTATTCTATAACCTTCGCAGGTTATAAGTAGAGAATACTAAGATTTATGGATGTTTCAAATTCTTAGATTTCCTAAAACCCGAAAGACCGGATCCCTCCTGGTGCATATTCCACACGACAGGCTTTCCTGCGGGAGGTTCTGATCTTTAATAAAATGCTCGAAATCTAAAATCACACGAATTTTCCTTGTGTTTTGTTGATAACACCCATACTCCTTGCGGAGTGTAAAAATATTATCTAACCAGTGTTACTGTCGAACAGCCATTATTCTACACGCAATTTGCGTTGAACTTATCGATCCAATCCAGAATATTATACATGAAATTGAGAAATTCTCAATATTGTATTGGTATTCCGGGTGCCACAGTCCCGTGAACGACAAACAATGCTAAAATTGAGGCATGACATCAGAGCCAACTAGAAACAAAACGGAACCAGAGATAAGGCATCAGCGAGAATTCGTCTGGCAGATCCTATTGCCGATCATCGCGGCGGTTCTCGCTTTATTGTTCATCGCGATCCTCTCCATATCCGCAGCTGGTATAACCCCTGATGTAAACGAAAAATGGGCACAGATCTCCACCATCTTATTGCTTTTACCAACTCTGCTGTTCGGATTGGTCACTCTCGCCCTGGTAATCATGCTGATATGGCTGCTGAGAAAATTGGCCAGGAATATTCCGACATACACCGGTTACATTTTCCATCTATCCCGTCGAACGACCGGCATCACCAGCAACATCGCAGCTCATAGCGCTGAACCGTTTATCCGGCTGAGATCGATCTTTGCAGGATTAACCCAACTCATTACACTGGTTATTCACAAAAAAACAAACCATAAGGAGTAACGCATGGAACAAAGATCCAATTGGAAAACTCTCACCCTCCTTATTGGAGGCGGGATCGGTCTGGTCAGCGGATTGGCCGCAGCTTACCTGCTCATTAAGAAACATGAAGAAACAGGCAGCACGCTCAAGTTGACCTCAGGCGAAGGTGCAAAGATCGGAATGGGACTCGTCTCCCTTTTGAAGATGATCGCCGAAAGCGGCAGGTAAATGTGCTTTTTCTTTCAGTCGTCTGATCCATTAAGATCAACCAAGCGAAACCCACTGTAAATGACATCAAGGCGATTCGTAAAATTCGTTGTGGCTGGACAGGTGCGCAACGAATACATTATTGATACAGCCGGTAAAGCTTACAACAATCAATTAGGTGGGTCGTTGTTATATTCCGCAGCAGCAGTAAGCCAGTGGGGAGGACAAACCGGGCTGTTGGGAATGGTCGGACAAAATTTTCCTATTGAACAGGTGGAAGCTCTCGAAGAAAGGGAATTGGACGTGCGCGGGATCAAGGTCATCCCGGAAATCGTCGACCTGACAGCGTTCTACGCATATCCCAATGGCAAATCTTGCCTGCGGGAAAACCCGGTTGCTGTTTACGCCGCGAACAAGCTAACCGTTCCCAAGGAGTTGCTGGATTACTCGTTCGATGACGATGAACCAATGCGGGCGAAATATTTATTGAATTCCAGGATTTTTATTGATGATATCCCACTGGATTATCTCGATTCTTCGGCAGCCCACATCTGCCCATTGGATATCACCTGCCAGATACAAATCGGCACACTCCTGCAAAAAGGTGCTGTGCGTACACTCTCAGTGCAACCTCACCATTCATCAATGATTCCTGCGTGTTTTGATGATGTTGCCATTCTCTCAAAAGACACTGCTGCCATCATTACGCATGAAATGGAACTGCGCCAACTTTTTCAGAATAGAACCGACGATCTATGGGAAATGCTATCCGGGATATGCAATTATGGTTGTCACACGGCTATTGTGAGGAATTCAACGGGCGGATTTTCATTTTATGATCGGAGCACAAAAAAACGCTTTCGGATCCCTGACTATCCCTCACACCGGGTCGATCCCACCGGTGAAATGGATGTTTTCTGTGGTGCATTCCTGGCCGCGTATCACGAAAACTACGATCCCCTTTATAGTGTGACCCTAGCAAGCGCCGCTGCATCCATTAAAGTGGAGGGGACCGGTCCATTTTCAATCAACGCCAGCCTGCCAGGATTGGACCAGGCCCGCATGGCTGTGCTACGCGATATGGTCACCCGATATTGATCAGTGACTGGCAGTTACCTACGTTGGTTCGGGAAACGATAAGATGTGGAGGAAATTATGGATGCTTTGATCGATTTTGAGATTGCCGTTACGTTGTTCTTCCAAAACCTGGGCGCCTGGCTTGAAATGCCCATGCAGGCGTTCACCTTCCTTGGCAGTGAGTTGTTCTTTCTGCTTATCATGCCTGCCTTGTACTGGTCCATTGATCCAGTCATTGGATTCCGCGCCGGTATGATGCTGGTAATCAGTGTAGGATTCAATACTGCATTGAAAATTTTCGTTCACACACCCCGTCCGTACTGGGTGGATGCCCGTGTGAAGGCATTCAGTTCAGAGACCTCCTTCGGTATGCCATCCGGACATTCCCAGAATTCCGCAGCGATCTGGGGTATGGTCGCGGAAAGTGCCCGCAAACGGTCAGCGATCATCATCGCCATTATCGTTGTATTCCTGATCGGCCTATCAAGGATCTATCTCGGTGTACATTTTCTCCACGATGTTCTCTCCGGATGGTTAACCGGCATCCTGATCATCCTGCTTTATTTAAAATTGGAAAAACCAATTGCCCGATGGCTCTCTAACAAGGGACTCGGATTTCAAGTTCTGATGGCTTTTCTGTTTTCTGTATTCTTCATCTTATTAGGGTGGCTGGCACAAAGCGCATCCCGGGGCTGGACATTGCCGGGTGAATGGATCAGCAATGCCCTCTCCGCCGGTGCAGAGGAACCTGATCCTCTCAACCTGGAAGGCATGATCACCATCGCCGGCGTGGCTTTCGGTTTTTTGACAGGTTTTGCTTTGTGGCGGGCGAAATACGGCGTTTACACGATCAATTGCTCACAGGTAAAGCGGCTTTTACGCTACGGAGTAGGCCTGGTGGGTATTTTCATCCTGTATTTTGGCTTGAAGGTGGTCTTTCCCGAAGAACCGCTTGTTTTGGGTATGGTGCTGCGCTATTTTCGCTACGTGCTGATCGGATTATGGGTCACTTTTTTTGCTCCCTGGTTTTTCAATCTGCTAAAGCTCGATCGCTAAGCATACAATTTGCTGATAATATATAATCATCAAAAGTCAATCAGTGCGAGGAGGATCTATGGAAAAAATGGGAAAATTTTTTGCCGGTTTGATGATCGGTGGCATTGTCGGCGGTCTAATCGGACTATTACTGGCGCCATCTGCCGGTGAGGAGACAAGGAACTGCATCAAGGACAAGGTTTACTATGTTCGGGATGAAGTGAAAAAAGCCGCAGCAGAGCGCAGCGAAGAGCTAAAGAGTGAACTCGCTGCTTTACAGAAAAAAATCTGATCCATCGTGTGTGTACTAAAACCGGCCTCGCGGCCGGTTTTCATTATTTTCTCAGGTTTACCTGGTACTCTGCTTTCTGGCGGGTGAATCGGCTGGAACCACTAACCACAAGTATGTAATCATACCCCTCAGGTAGTGCATTCAAGGTGATGTTGAGTTCTTCACCGCTTTCAATGGAAAACTTCTGCGCAGGGGTTTCACTGTAAGTATCGATTATCGAAACCAGGAAAGTTTGTGGAAGAACATTATCGATCCGCACAAAACCTTCTGAAATCCAACCGCCATCGTCCTCTTCAAAATCCGCCAGGTAATCAACTTCTGGAATGCGGATGTCATCAACCGCAAAACCTTCACCCGTGACCGCTTCATCGGTGATGTACTCAAAACTCAAGTTAACAACCTGCCCGGCGAACTGTGAAAGATCAACTGTCTCCGTGATCCACCCGTTCGTAGCACCGTTGTACCCGCAGCCGAAGCTGTTACCTGTAATGTCGGATACGGAACAGGATGGGGTGTTGATGATCCTCCCGGACTCCTCCCCTGTAGAAGCCAGCAGATACAGGAAGTCATAATCCTTTTCTATGTCATACCAGGCGGAATAGGTCAGTGTGATCTCCCCGTTTACCTCAGAAAAGTCAAACTGACGGGTCAATTTGGTGGCTGAGGCATCCGCCCGGTTAGACCACATAAAGTAGTCACCCGCGGCGTTAACCGGCAGCACATTGACCGTGGATGAACCGGAAAAATTGAGCTGGAAATCTTCATTTGCACATGCCAAGCGGATGTAATCAGTACCGTACTGGTGCACGTTACGGTCGAGCTGAGCATCGTCACAATCCGTGATCGTTTCCGATGCACTGGCCGTCGGGGCTGAAGAATAGATATTATAGGCGTATCTGCCATCGGCAAATGCAGCGTCGTTAATGTAATTCGTGATCGCCCAATCAGCAAACAGATCGTTCGCTGTGATTTGTAAGCCGGTTTCGGGGTCCTGGTGGCTGTACGCAGCCAATACGTTATCAATGCTGGTAAACCCGTCCAATTGATCGGCAACAAGGGCTTTCGTAAAATCCTCACCAAACCGCTCAAGCAGATAAGTTACGAACAGGAAACTCGCTCCATAGTGGGCATCGTTTTCGTTGGGATCCATGGACCAATCGTTCAATTGCACATCTGTATTGAATGCAAATAAATAGTCAAAACCACCTGCATCGTAACCATTCAACAAGGTCGCTAATTCTGAGAAGCCTTCATTCATCCACAATTCTTCATTGGGATCGTGGTATCCGTGGATCAGGTGTTGAAATTCGTGCGCCATAACACTGAGTGTGTATGGATCAGACAACCACTGAACATCTGAATTGACGTAGAACATCTCGTGCACATTGGAGTACTCGTGCGCCTCCGACACCACACCATCCGAAGAAGCCGTGTAACCAGCCAACTGGCCGCCCAAATTACTGGCGTAGAGAATATACAAATGTGGATCGTTATCCACACCAGGCATCCATTCCTTACCAAAAAACTCCTGGTTGGTGGGATAGATCTGATCTTCAAACGTTCGCATCAGGCTATTCAACTCACCCATATCCAGGTTAACCCCCTGCTCAACCCAGAAGTAAATATCTTCTGAAGCATAACGTAACACAGCCGTGATCCGGCTTGTGGTATTGGTATCCACATTGAGTTTGTAGAAATCAAGTGTATCGCCGATGCTGTACGCAATTGGCGCAGCGGTGGACTGCAGCGGAATACCGGTTTTTCCTTCATAGCGTTCAGCCAGGTAGATCAAGTCCGCGCTGGGGATCACGGCGTTTTGCAGGATCGCCAAAGTGTCCGCTACCTGCTCACCTGCCTGTGTCCCTTCTTCAGATTGAATCACCTCAGGCGTCGGGACTATCGTTGAAATGTCCGGTACGGTTGTGGCAACCCTTGCAGTCGGCAGCGTGACCGGTTCTGTTTCAACGCCAATCTGGGACATCAAACCAGATGCACCTGTTGCCAGATAGAAAATTGCACCACATAAAACAAGCAGACAGCAAGCTACCAGTACTAAAACAACCAATACAATAATGATGGTTTTTTCCGATTTATCCATTCACCTCTCCTTCAGCGGGAGTATACCAGCGCCAGGCTGCAGTGACCAATCCCATTGAGAACCACATGTAAGGAAGCGCAAAACTATCCACACTAAATTCCTCAGCGATCAATGCCACCAGGAAGAAAATTCCCATATACCCCAGTGTCTTACGCAAGCCTCTACCTTTCCTGACCATCTCCACTGATGTAATGCCAAAAATCACCAGGAAGGAAATGAATAAAGCAAAGCCAATAACCCCGGTTTCGGCCAGCAATCGCGACCATAAATTCTTGATATTCAACAAACCGGCGCTGCGGTACAACAATCTTCGCGCTTCACTCAATCCCCAACCTGCATCGGGCAGGTATTCTGGAAAATAAAAACCAGAAATACCCACACCCACCCCGATCAAAGGGTGATCGTTAAAAATATTCCAACCGGTTTGCCAGTAAACCACACGCTCACCAAATTGAAGGTTCTCCGCGTATTCCAATAACGCATTGGGCTCACCTCGCGAAAATTCAAACACGGTTTCCATGCGCGGATCCACTTTGCTCAAGCCCCACAACCCGGCAAGTAACAAACCCAGGTAACCGATGATCAGAACCAGGCTGACTGCGGTGGTCAACACCACCCTTTTCCTGCCAGGAAACCTGTTCACTATCCATTTGATCAATTTCAAATTAAGCAGGATAAAGGTCAGAAAAATTACCAGCACGAAAGCCAGTAAACCACCGCGGGATAGTGTTCCAATGACCACGATCACACCCAGCACCAGCAGGATGTTTTCAAAGGTAATTTTGCGGAACCGCCATTTATGAACACTTGAACCGGTGAAAGATGCAGCCAGCCAATATGCCAGGAAAACCAGGTTAAGCATGTGCGCCAGCCAGGAAGGCTCAGCGGCAAAACCAAGCATGCGATCCTGTAATATGCGGTTTGGTGAGAAAAATGCCTGGATCCGTTCAAAATAGAGGAACACTTCTGGCAGAAATGGCTGCACTGCCATTTGCAGGATTGACCAGGCTACCATGACCAGACCTGTCCAGTTAACAACACGCAGAGTGGTGTGAATCTTTCGCGGTGTGTTGGGCAAACTGACCGACACAAAGTAAAACAACAAACCCAGTATGAGCGTTGCAGCTCCCTCAACCGCAGCTCCCGTCAGCGTTTGATCCTTGTAATCAGGGATTGGCCGCAAAAACGCCAATAATATCGTGATTATTGCATACACAAAAAACAACAATACTGGTTTGACGTGGAAAGGGAGCGGTGATTTCGTTCGTAAAATTCCCGGTACGGCGATGAGAACAAGCGGGAGGAGAAACAGAAGCGACGCGGGTGCGACTGAACTCGACCTTGTCAGTTTCATCACCAATGGAAAAGTGGTGATCGGCAAAACGATGATCAGAAGCACCCAAAGGATCCAGGTGATGCGCGACCAGATTTTTGAATTCACTTTTATTTTCCAGGATCTTTTAACCGCGGAAAGCCGGCCACGAGGACAATCAACGCCAACAACAATCCGATCAAAGCTCCTGCCAGGGCGGAAATGTTCCTGCCAAGGTGAACAGGTTGGGAAGGCATGTCCGGCACACTGGTCACCTCAAAACTGACACGCGAAGCAATCAGCCTGGTTAATAGATCTGCCTTTATGGAACCATCTGCGAGATTTACCAATTGTTGCCGCAGCGCTTCCATTTCCTCTGCGCTGCAAAAAGGTACCGCGGGGTCGAGAACAACCGCCTGTTCAAAACAATTCTCGATTCCCACCTGGGCATGGAACTCGGAAAGGGCAGCCAATGAGTCTGACCGGAATGCCTGAAGTCCCTGCATTGCTGCGTCCAACCACAATTGATTCACTGCCTGTGCAAATTGTGGATCGGAAAACCTGGAACTCAGTGCCCAACGGTAACCCTGCCTGGAGGCTGTTAAACCCGCCAGCAAAGCATTCACATCAGCCGTCAGATTCGCTTTGGCTGCAGCATCAATGACCTGGTCCATCACTGCATCAGATTGAATGATGTCACCAACCGCGGACAGGAGATAATCCTCTTCGTAATCTGTCATGCGCCCGGAATAAGCAAAATCGATCACCGTGGTGATCGCGGAGTTGGATTCAAATACGGGTTTTGCCAACAAGGAGACAAGTACGCCTGTCACTCCCCCAATGATCATGAGCAGCACGACCAACCACCAGTAACTTACTGTCCTTTTTACCACTCCAGACAGGAAAAAATCATCAATTTGTTGATCATCCGAAGCTGCCATTGCCTGAATTATACCCTGCATTAAAATGCCCCGGCGCGCTCAGACGCTCCGGGGCACTATAATCTGCGTCAATTAATTGTGAACAAAACTGATCAACACCAAGTTGCGGTTACATTTGGCTTTGGTGATGAATTGGAATGGCTCGCTGAGAGGGGTCATGTCAGAATCAAAGAGTTGGATGAATAGTGGAGTCGTTGAGTCAACAGCAACATCACCAAGGGTAATCTCATAGCCTCCCTTGCCATAATCCTTAGCCGATAACATTCCTGTTACAGCGTACTTCTCCACTTCCAGTCCATTCCAGGTACCAAAGACTTTTACAATCAGGAATTTTACTGGTGCCTTGTCGGTACCAAAGACCTGTCCGGCTACACCTTGCCAGGCGCAACCCTTTTCCAGATAATTGAAATTGGCAAGATACTTCGGTATGCCATCCTGAATGATATATTTGATCTTTAATTCTTTGGATTGAACAGGAGCGGACTCCAGCACTCCTTCGGAAGATACCTCTGCCGGTATTTCAGACACCTCCGGGAAGGATTCTTCCACTGCAACGTCAAAAGGCATTTCTGTCGCATCAGTGAGAGCCTCATCTGTGAGAACCGGTACTTCTGCAGTATCTGCATCGCGTTTATGGAACAGTTCATTGATTGATTGCAGGAACCTTCCATTTGCTTCAGGAGTGGCGACATCATTACGCAAGTCAGCCTGCTCACTGAAAACGATCGTGCAGGCAGTCATGATCAGCAGGATGAAGATCCAAATGAATTTTTTAAACATAGCAACCTCCGGTTTAGTCTTGTGTACCGATCAAATTGATGCATGTTCCATGCCATTTCCAGCGGAGTTTGACTGCCTTGTGGTTATATATTCGTAGTTGAATAATGGAATATAATCTGGTAGAGGTGATGAGATGAAGCAAATACTCCAGCACATGAATGATGGAAAAACTGTCGTAGAGGAAGTCCCGGTACCGGTAACAAGGAGAGGAACCGCACTGGTTCGCACTTCCGCCTCATTGGTCTCTGCCGGCACTGAGCGGATGCTTGTGGATTTTGCTGAAAAAAACCTCATCGGAAAAGCGGCTGCCCGACCCGACCTGGTCCGCCAGGTGATCTCGAAAGCCGAACGGGAAGGTCTGCTCCCGACGCTGGAAGCTGCTTTCAATAAACTTGATCAACCCATGCCCCTCGGATATTCTTCGGCGGGAACCATCGTGGAAGTTGGCGCTGGCATGGGTGAATTTAAACCCGGTGACCGGGTGGCATGCGCGGGCGGTGGTTATGCTGTCCACGCGGAGTATGACCTGGTACCACTTAATCTGTTGGCAAAAATACCAGACTCTGTTGATTTTGAATCGGCTGCATTCACCACCCTGGGAGCCATCGCGATGCACGGATTCCGCCTTTCGAGGCCACAGATCGGTGAGTCTGTTTGTATCATCGGCCTTGGCCTGCTTGGCCTTCTGGCAGCCCAGATCGCACGAGCTGCCGGCTGCGCGGTGTTCGGTGTAGACCTATCTGCTGACCGGGTAAAACTGGCACAGGATCTGGGTTTTTCTGCCGCATTGACTGAGAACTGCCTTGACCTTGTTTCCGGGATGACCGACGGTCGGGGTTTTGATCACGTGCTGATCTGTGCTGATACATCCTCGGACGAGACGATACTACTGGCCGGCCAGGTTGCGCGGGATCGTGGTAGTGTGGTCGCCGTTGGAGCAGTCGGACTGGATATACCGCGCAAGATCTACTACGAAAAGGAAATCAATTTTATTGTCTCGCGCTCGTACGGTCCGGGGCGCTACGATCCCCAGTACGAAGAAAATGGTCTGGATTACCCTCCCGGTTACGTGCGCTGGACGGAAGGACGCAATTTACAGTCCTTCGTTGACCTGCTTGCCAATGGAAAAGTGGATGTAAAGCCCTTGATCAGTCACAGGTTCTCGATCGATGAAGCCCCGAAAGCGTATGAGTTGATCACCGGTCGAAGCAAAGAACCTTTCCTCGGGGTATTGCTAACCTATCCAAATTCACCAGATGCTGAACCGGTTCAGCGGAAAGTCCAGAACACTGCTATCGGTCGAGAAGCCACACCGGATATCCGGGTGGGAGTACTGGGAGCCGGCAATTACGCACAGGCGGTCTTCCTGCCCATCCTCAGAAAAACCGGTGGTGCTGAATTATCCGGCATCGTCACCGCCTCGGGTTTAAGCGCGCAACAGGCTGCCCGAAAATTCGGATTCCATTTCGCCGCAACAGCTGAAGAAGAAGTATTATCCAATCCGGATATTAATAGCGTGGTAATCCTTACCCGGCATCAACACCACGCGCGGCAGGTGATCGCTGCGCTTAAGAACGGGAAATCAGTTTATTGTGAAAAACCACTGGCATTGACGCCGGAAGAGCTCAACGAAATTAATGTTTTACTGAAAGAGGAAAACACACCTTTGTTAACCGTGGGGTACAATCGCCGCTTCGCGCCGATGGTCTCTCACCTGGCTGGTTTCATTAGTAATCGAAGCGAACCGCTATTCATGCATTACCGGGTCAACGCGGGCTTCCTCCCCCTTACCCATTGGCTGCATGATATTGAACAGGGCGGCGGGCGCATAATTGGAGAAGGCTGCCATTTTATTGACCTTCTGACCTTCCTGACCGGCGAACTTCCATTATCCATAAATGCGGTGGGATTGCCGGATCATAACAAATACAACAGTGACAACGTTCAGTTGACATTACATTACCCTGATGGTTCGCTGGGCACCATTACCTACCTCGCAAACGGTAACAAGAATCACGCCAAGGAAAGGCTTGAGGTGTTTTCCGGTGGCAGGATCGCGATCCTGAACGACTTCCGGTCGCTTGAACTGGTAACCGAGACCCATAAGAGCAACTCCCGTTCCGTTTTACGACAGGACAAAGGCCATGCAGCTGCCTGGAAAGCCTTCCTGGATGCGATTAAAACCGGCAGCCCTCCCCCGATACCCTATAATCAGTTGCTCAGCACGTCCAGAGCCAGCTTCGCCGCCGTTGAAGCACTTCGCAGCGGTAGTCAGATCGATTTATGATTTTCTAACCGGTAGAAGGTGATTTGAACCTTCCTCGCAAGCTTTTCCTGTTGATCAAAGAGATCGGTGTATCCGATCTGGTCAGTTACACGCGCTACCAGTTAGAACTGCGCAGCGGGTGGCTGAAAAGGCGCACACCACCGGGCGGGAGTCACCCGAAAAGAGAATTATTACTGGAAGCCGGGGCGATTGACAACACCTGGCATGAAAACTGGCACAATTCCAGGTTCTCCTACAGGGGAGGATTGCTTCAAGAAGAGGCCAGGCTTCTGGTGAGCAGCAGATACCGGCCATTCTTTGGTGCTGAGGAGCCATTGGATCTGACCTCGCCCTCCCTCTCCATGCAACACTGGTCTGCCTATTCTAATGAGCTCGACAACACGGACATCAAACTCACCTGGGAACCCGCGCGTTTCACCTGGAGCCTGGCGCTTGCCAGAGCTTATGCGATAAGCCCCGACGACACATTTCCTGAGATATTCTGGGAAAAGGTGGAGGAATTCAATGCCAGCAACCCGGTCAATGTTGGACCCAACTGGTCATCCGCACAGGAGGTTGCATTAAGAGCGATAAATTGGCTATTAACCAGCGCTGCTTTTCAAAATTCGCCCTCTTCAACCCGCAACAGGCAGGAGAACCTTTCGCGCTTGATCGCGCAACATATTGAACGCGTGCTGCCAACCTTAAACTACGCGCGTGCTCAACACAACAATCATTTGCTTAGCGAAGCACTCGGTCTGATCTTCGGCGGGACCTACCTGGGGAATTCTGATCCCCGCGCAGTCGGTTGGATCAATCAAGGAATACGTGAGTTTGAGCAGGCGCTCATTGAACAAATAGATGACGAAGGTAATTACTCCCAACACAGCGCAAATTATCATCGCATGATGCTTCACCTGGCATTGTTGTACGAAACCTGTGTTCGAAAAACCGGCAGGA
>CAYWVP010000003.1:5971-8327 GCA_964461605.1 uncultured Anaerolinea sp. | reverse complement strand
AACCTGGCACGCGATGCTGGTACCTACCTCTACAACGCCCCTCCGCCCTGGCAAAACGGACTGGATGGCACACGCGTACACAATACGGTGACAATCGATTCGCGTGACCAGATGCAGCGCGTCAGTCGTTTTCTGTGGCTTGATCAAGCCCAGGCAACCTGGCTCAAAACTGACGAACCGGAAACCATTTCCGCTATCCTCCGTGATTTCAACCGAACAGGCATCGGCCATCAACGTTCACTTGCCAGAGGGATTGTGGGTTTTTGCGTCACAGATAAACTAACCCCAAAAGGAAACGACTCGGCTTCTCACAACTATTGCCTTCACTGGCTGCTGCCAGACTGGCAATGGCAGGTAGAAGATGGCGTACTATCCTTGTTTTATGAGAATTTCCGGGTGAATCTCCTCGTGGAGGCACACAACCCGCAAACCAATGAGAAAATTCGTCATGATGACATGTCCATCATCCGGGCAGGTAAGACGTTATCCGGTCAGTGTGAGGATGAACTATTAGGATGGGAATCAGAGACTTATGGCGAAAAGCATCCAGCATTATCTTTTTCGGTGACGTATACTTGCGTGGGACCACTAACAATCACCAGTGAATGGGAACTCATTGATGAAAGCCATTGAACCTCAAGCGGAAAACAAAATTCACATCCTGCTGATCCACCAGGCATTTGCCGCCCTGGATGAACCGGGTGGAACCCGGCATTACGAAATGGCGCGCGCATTTGTGCAAAACGGGCATCGGGTAACAATTATCACTAGTCCGGTGAGCTATCTCACCGGCAAGACCGTGGACGGAAGGGTGAAATGGAAAACCCGTGAGATCCCGCAACCCGGTCTCGAAATCCTACGAGTGTATACCTATCCTGCACTGCACCGCAGTTTTTTTCATCGGCTGCTCAGTTTTTTCAGCTTCATGTTTTCCTCCTTCTTTGTAGGGCTTGGGGTAAAAAACGTGGATGTGGTTTGGGGCACATCTCCCCCCATTTTCCAGGGATGGACGGCCTGGCTGCTCGCCCGCCTGAAAGGTGTCAGAATTGTATTCGAGGTGCGTGATCTGTGGCCGGCGTTTGCGATCGCGATGCAGGTCATCCGTAATCCGATCATCATCGGCGCGTCAAAATGGTTGGAACAATTCCTCTACAAACACACCGATCAACTGGTGGTGAATTCACCCGGTTTCATTCCACACGTCACGGCACGAGGGGCGAAAGATGTGCTGCTTGTACCAAACGGAGTGGATCCGGAAATGTTCAATTCGGGAGATGATGGTTCTGCCTTCAGAAATAAGCACGCATTGACTGGTAGATATGTGGTTCTGTATGCCGGCGCGCATGGTGTCTCAAATGATCTTGAGGTGGTACTCTCCGCTGCGAAACTAACGGCATTTCAACCGGAGATTGTGTATGTATTTGTGGGCGATGGCAAGGAAAAACAAAACCTGATGCAGTTGGCTGACCAATTAGGGCTAGACAATGTCCGGTTCATACCCGCCGTGGCCAAGGAAGAGATGGGAGGTGTTCTGGCTGCCGCAGATGCCTGCATCGCCATTCTAAAACCCGTCGAGCTATATAAAACCACCTACCCGAACAAAGTGTTCGATTACATGGCAGCTGCCCGACCGGTACTGTGCGCGATAGACGGTGCGATTCGTGAGGTCGTTGAAACCGCACCAGCCGGGATTTTTGTGACTCCCGGTGACCCTGCCGCGCTGGCAGAATCGGTCCAGTTGCTATTCAAGAACCAGCTGTTATCCATACAATTGGGAATTAATGGCCGTGAATATGTGGAAAAACATTTTAATCGGCAAGTGATCTCTGCCAGAATGGAAAAAATCTTGATCGAAACTGCACAGAAATGATGCAAATGATCAGCAGGTCTATCCGTTCTCGTGGTTCAGATTACTAAGAATCCGTATAATAATAATTACTGCGTATCTACCGGTTAACGATTCATCAAAATTAAGGAGAATAACCATGAGCCAAAAACAATTGTCCCCCCAGGAACAGATCAAACATGACATTGCAGGCGCGCAAAGTCAGTTAAGAACCCTGGTGGAAAAAGTCAAACTTTCATCAGCGCGTGATAGATTCTCCTCGCTGGACAATGACATCAACAACCTGCCAATGCGAATTCAAAAGACTCGTGACCGGAAATATGCTTTCAATCGAATCCTTGAAAGCCAGGCAAAGAGTTACCAACAACAATGGATGACCAAACGTGGTGCGATCCAGAATCAGCTCACCGTTGAATCCAATGCGTTACAAAATCAATTACGCCCGCTGGAAAACCGGGTAAACGCCTTAAGCCTGGGTTCATCCCCTGCAGCGATCGTTTCCGGAATTAA
>CAYWVP010000003.1:0-5871 GCA_964461605.1 uncultured Anaerolinea sp. | reverse complement strand
GAAATCGCCACCAAGAAAGTCCTCTTTTTTACTACTGAAAGGAAAAAGGTACAGGAATTACAATTCGAGGTCCCTGTGTTCTCCGTTTCGAGTGTAAAAGCGACAAAACAGGGAATGCTCAAGAATGAAGACTGGCTGGAATTGGAATTTGAAACTGGTGCTTTTGCCCGCAGCGCAAAAATACATCTCGATGGACAGAATTGTAACGAATGGCAGGCTTTGATCAACCAGGTGAAGTCGCGTGAATTGGACACAGACCGCGCCTTTGCTGTAGATGAAGCCGCTGTGGAAAAAGCAAGGTCAGCCCCTGTGGTTTGCCCCTCATGTGGTGGTACCATCACCAAACCTGTGCTGCGTGGCATGGAAACCATCACCTGTGATTTTTGTGGTCGCGTGATAAAGTTATAAGAAAAGTTGCCTGGGCAACCTCTTTGAAAGAACGTAGGCAAGTAACAATAACTCGACAAATTGATTTCCAGTAAATTATTCCCCGGGGATTCGTTCCTCCCGGGGATTAATTTACCTCAAACCTTCAAACAGATCGTGCTCCCTGTGGCGCGTGGGTGTGGGATACGCCCGCATGTACTGATCGCTGATACCAAACAACTTTCGAAAGAAATCCAGGAAACCGACAGTGATGCGCATACCGCCCTGGCTGACGTGGCAGGCCACTGCCCGATTCTTTTTCTCGATGACCGAACGATAATCCACTTTGGCATTAACCGGAAAGCGTGCTTCAGAAACCCGCACAAGGTCAATATCGCCGTTCTTCCCAAACCGGCGTGGATCCTTACCGGTCAGTTTCATGAGCCAGACGGTCGTACGTAAAAATCCGCGCGGGAAAGTATGATAATACAACTTATCCGGCTGCCAGGCAGGTAGATCATCTACGAACTGCATCGGGTCACCGGCAGCGTAAAATGCCTGGACAGTCGCTTTGTGGATGGCGATGTGATCAGGATGCATGTAACCACCAACCGGATCAAAGGTGATGACCACTTGCGGTTGCAGCAACCGGATGAAATGCACGACATGCGCAGCAACTTCAGATACATTCGCTGCGGCCAGCGCTTGCGGATGGTGGTTTTCTGGAGACCCTTCCATACCCGAATCCCGGTAATCGAGGAAATGCACGGCAGAAAGACCGAGATGCTGCGCGGCACAACGCAATTCGTACTCCCGTAATTCTCCGATAGATTCGTACCCCTCCATTAATTCCGGAGAAACTTCGCCCACCTCGCCACGGGTGGCACATACCAGGTGTACCTCAACACCCTGGCTTGCATAATAGGCGAGAGTGCCGCCTGTTCCAAAAGTTTCATCATCCGGATGAGCCAGTACAGCAAGCAGGACCTTTTTATTCATTTGTGTGTTTGATTATTCCTTTTTGTGAGATTCAATTTGACCGCAAACCGGGCAATCCGGTCTTTTATTGAGGCGGATGGTCTGAAAAGTTGCGGAAAGGCTGTCAAAAAGCAGCAGTCTGCCGATCAGTGGCTCGCCAATTCCCAGGATCAGCTTGAGGACTTCGGTTGCCTGCAGAATCCCGATCACACCGGGAACTGTATTCAGCAATCCGTGTAATTCCGGGTCGGCAAGCGCGCCATCCGGCGGCATTTCCGGAATCATACAGCGCAGGCATGGTCCGCGACTGGCATCAAATACAGACACCTGACCTTCAAACTCAAATACAGCCCCGTATACCAGGGGAATCGACAACCTTGCACAAGTTTCGTTGAGCAGGAACCGGGTTTCAATGTTATCCGTGCAATCGATCACCGGCCAGTTACCCGAAATTACTACCTCGGCATTTTCCGTGGTAAGCCTGATCGGGAAAACCTCCACCTCGATGTCCGGATTAAGTTCCCGTAACCTTTCCCTGGCTGAATCAACTTTTAGAGTGTCAATGCAGGTGGTCGTGTGGATGACCTGACGTGAAAGGTTGGATAATGAAACCCGGTCATCATCAATAATCCGAATGCGGCCGACTCCGGCTCCAGCGAGGTAAAGCAGCACTGGCGAGCCCAAACCGCCAGCCCCGACGACCAGAACGGAGGCAGCTTTCAATTTTTCCTGACCTTCACTACCCACCTGGAGAAGTTGAAGGTGTTTCTTGTAACGCAGTTTTTCATTCTGGTTCATGGTCATAAGGATTATTGTAAATGAATTCTGGAAAAATTACCCATTCCGTTGTCTTTTTGTATTTTTTCTTGATGTACAATAAAAATATGCAGGTAATCCTCACCCACGAACAAGCAGATTTCGATGCGCTGGCATCTCTGTTTTGCGCTCACCTTCTCAATGAGAAAGCAATTCCCGTATTGCCGAACCGTGCCAACCGGAATGTGCGCAACTTCCTCAACCTATACGGGGCTGATCTGCCATTTTTAGAAGCCCGCGACCTGACAAGTTCAGTTATTCATCAAATAACCCTGGTCGATACTCAATCACTGGTCACGCTCAAAGGGATCAACACGAAAACCCGCGTGAATGTGATCGATCATCATGAAGAACGGGCAGACCTGCCCCAGGAGTGGCACGTGCGTCTGGAACGGGTCGGAGCCACGACCACCATCCTGGTCGACATGCTGCAAGAAACCAACCGCACGCTTACCACCACGGAAGCCACACTGCTGTTACTGGGAATCTACGAAGACACAGGTTCATTGACGTACGCCTCAACGACGGTCAGGGATGTGAAAGCAGCTGCCTATCTGCTGGAAAGAGGAGCCAGCCTGCGTATCGCGGTAGATTACCTCAATCCGGCACTCTCAGAAAACCAGAGAAAACTCGCTGATCATCTGTTGGACAATGCAAAGTCTTACCAGATTAATGGCAAGAACATCATAGTCTCCTGCGCAGATGCCCGCGATATACAGGAAGAAGTCTCCAGCATTGCACACAAATTGCGCGACCTTCTCGACCCGGATGCACTTTTTCTGTTTGTTCACACAATGGAAGGGATACGCCTGGTAGCACGGTCCACTTCCGACCAGGTGGATGTCTCCCACATTGCGCGGATTTTCGGCGGAGGTGGTCATAATCGCGCGGCGGCGGCTCTGATCCAATTAAAGAGTTCTCCAGACAAACCGGTCAGCATGGAAAAGCTTACCGATCAGGTTCTGACGGAATTGCGCAAGACCATAAAACCACCCCTGACCATCAGCAAGATCATGTCCCGCAGACCTCATCTCATCACTCCCGACACATCCCTGGAGGATGCCAACCGGTTGATGCAACGCTATGGATATGAAGGTTACCCTGTGGTTGAAAATGGCGCTGTCGTCGGCTTGTTGACCCGCCGGGCGGTGGACAGGGCGATTCACCACAGGCTAAACCTGAGCGCGGGCAGCCTGATGGAAGCGGGCGATCACAGCCTGAAAAGTACGGATACGATCGATCAACTACAACAGTTGATGGCAGCTACCGGTTGGGGTCAGATTCCTGTGCTCGATCCCGAAAGCAGAAAAATTGTTGGCATTGTCACCCGGACAGACCTCTTAAAAACGTTGCCGGGGCACAATGGCACGATCCCGGGGCAGCAGAATTATGCAGAGCTGCTTGAAAAGTCTCTTCCCCCCTGCCGGCTGGCACTGCTAAAGTTGATCGCACAACATACAGGACAGGAACAACGGTCGATCTATGTCGTAGGCGGGTTTGTCCGTGATCTGCTATTGGAACGGCCTTCATTGGACTTTGACATAGTCGTTGAAGGCGATGCAGCAAAATTTGCCCTCGAACTTGCTGAAAAATTCGGCGGCCGTGTGATCACGCATAGACGCTTCAGTACAGCCAAATGGCAGATCAAAAACATCCGATCGAGTCTGCTGACCAGCATGGGATGCAGCGACTTGAATGAACCTGATCTGCCGGATGCGCTGGACTTTATCAGCGCACGTACTGAATTCTATGACCATCCTACAGCATTACCAACGGTTGAACGTTCAAGCATCAAACTGGACCTGCACCGGCGTGATTTCACCATCAATACGCTCGCGCTGCGCCTGGATGGTCACCATTACGGCGAATTGTATGATTACTGGGGCGGTTTGGCAGATCTTGACAAAAAACTTGTGCGGGTACTCCATTCTTTGTCTTTTGTGGATGATCCCACCCGTCTGCTAAGGGCGGTGCGATTTGAGCAGCGTTTTCAATTCCAAATCGAAAAACGCACCCAGCAATTGATGGGAGAAGCGCGGGAACTGCTCCATCAGTTGAGTGGTGAGCGCATCCATCACGAGTTCGATCTGATTTTCAATGAATCAGCCCTATTCGATATCCTGCACCGCTTAAGCGAGCTTGAACTACTGCCCCAAATCCATCCAAGGCTGACCTGGAATGAGTCTTTTCGTGCTTCATTCATTGAGGCACTTAACTATACGCATAATTCTGCCTGGAAACTTCCAGTGAGCGTTGGGGCAACACCGCTGCAACATGCATTGCTCTACCTGGTGTGGCTGGCTCAACTGGATGAGGCAGCAGGCTGCGATGTAGGTCGACGATTGCGACTTTCAAAACCAATCCTCGAAACCCTGGAAAAGATTTCGACACTGGTCCATACAATTCAAGAATGGAAGGACCTGCCCCCAAGCCAATTTACCCGTAAACTGGAAAAAATTCCTGTTTACGGAGTATACGCGCTCCATTGCATAACCGGTGATGAGATGCTCAAACGGAAACTGGAAAAGCTCGCGACAAGCTGGCGGTTTGTTGCACCCATTTTGAACGGCGACGACCTGCGAGAACGTGGCATCCCACCCGGTCCTCATTACGCCTCCATTCTAAATGAGATCCGCAGTGCATGGCTGGATGGTCAGGTATCCTCCGCCGCACAGGAAAGATCGCTGTTGGATTCACTTGTTCAGGAATTCAATGACCGGAAAGATCACTGATTACACCCCGGTTTCGGAGATCAGCAAGATCATCATTCGAAAGATGACGTCTGAAGATCTGCCGCAGCTTGAGTGGGATGGTGAATATACTCACTTCCGCAATGTTTACAGGGCGGTGTACAAACGCATAACCCATGGAACGGCAGAAGCCTGGGTGGCGGAAGCACCCACAGCAGAAATTGTAGGTCAGGTATTTTTACAGCTGGAGAGCGATCGTGCAGAACTGGCTGATGGGTGGAACCGCGCATATCTATATTCGTTCCGCATCAAACCTGCCTATCGCAACCGGGGTCTGGGAACAAGAATGTTGGAGATCCTGGAGAATTACCTCATCGCAAGGCATTTCAGCAGACTTACCCTGAATGTGGCACGCGACAACCCGGATGCGATCAGGTTATATAAACGTCTGGGTTTTCAAATCGTTGCGGAGGAACCCGGTGTATGGTCTTACATCGATCACACAGGAGAATGGCAGACGGTCGAGGAAGCATCCTGGCGCATGGAAAAGCAGATCGGACCTAACAGTCATTAATCATCTCCCTCAACACGGATGATGGTGCCTTTTCCACCATGCAATTCATCGAACTTTAACCGATCCAAAATCTCCTGCTTTTCTGAATCCATTGCATAAACAAGAACCTTCCTTTGTGCATCCATTTGCAGAGGAATGATCGCGATCTTCCGTATCTCGTGGTGTAAAAATTCAACACGGATCAGTGAAGATCGCAGGGCATCCGGCAGCATCCATTGATCTGAAAGCAGGTTTCCCAGGCTGTACATGATGAGAGCCCGGTGCCCATCTTCTGACGAAGTCTTCCATTCCATACGCTGCAGGACATGCGGGTGATGCCCCCACACCAGGTCCGCGCCTGAGTTAACCAGCATCTGAGCCAACTCTTCCTGCGCTCGAGATGGACCTGCCTGGTATTCGTTTCCCCAATGGACGGAGACCACCACCAGGTCACTCTGTTCCCGGGCT
>CAYWVP010000002.1:15947-38161 GCA_964461605.1 uncultured Anaerolinea sp. | reverse complement strand
GGTGGATATCGCGAGATCAAATCCTGGATCGTTCCCATCCCTTACTCCTCAGGATCAGGTGCCACCCGAGAGATTGCCGGGCCTGGCGGCTGCTCATCAACCAATTACGCTTATGTCGGCTCCGGAAGCTTTATGTACCCGACCAACCAGACATCCCTTTCCGGGTTTGATTTTTCCAGTTATCACCTTGCGGTTGACCTGTCCGCCTGGACCGGGGATCCGGTTTTCGCTGCGGATTATGGAACGGTTGTTTACGCCGGATGGAATGACTCCGGATATGGCAACCTGGTCGTCATCGACCACGGGAACGGTTACGAGAGCGTTTATGCACACCTTTCGCAGATCTATGTATCGTGCGGACAGGGTGTTTACCAGGGTGCGGTGATCGGCGCAGCCGGTAACACAGGAAGATCGTACGGTTCGCATCTGCATTTCGAGGTGCGGCTGAACGGCGGTTTCGTCAACCCCTGGTCAGTGCTGGGATATTAGGTTCTTAACACTTTAAAAGAGAGGTCTATGGACAACATGGACCTCTCTTTCTATTTATTAAAGGAGGTTTACGGGATCCAGGATCAGGTCCACCGCCAGACCGGGGGGCTGCCATGAGGTGATGGGATGGGCTTCGATCACCACGCGCGGGTCGGGGGCGCGGATGAGCAGCTGCCAGCGGTAAACCCCGGCGCGTTTCTGATAAAAGCAGGGCACCGGTCCGATGAGGGAGGTGTTGCGGTAGCGATTCTCCGCGATCTGACCTGCAAGCTGTTCGCCGGCAGCCATGGCGGCCTTCTGAACGGTCAGCGCATCTGAGTGGCGGAATTCGATCTTCAACAGGCGTGAATACGGGGGATATGCGGCGTGCTCCCGCCAGGCCAGCTCGGTTTGATAAAAACCTGCGGCGTCATACGCTGCCGCCGCCCGGATGGCGTAATGATCCGGTTGAAAGGTCTGCAGGATCACCCGGCCTCCACGGCCGCTGCGTCCAGCCCGGCCGGCCACCTGGGTGAGGAGCTGGTAGGTGCGTTCAGCGGCGCGAAAATCGGGCAGGTTCAGGCTCACATCCGCCAGCACCACGCCCACCAGCGTGACCAGCGGAAGATCCAGCCCCTTGGCGAGCATCTGTGTGCCGATGAGGATATCGGCACGATGCTGGGTGAAATGATCCAGGATGATGTCGTGCGCGCCTTTGAAACGCGCGGTATCGGCATCCCAGCGCAGCACCCGGGCAGAGGGAAACTCACTGAGCACCAGGGCTTCGAGGCTCTGGGTGCCCAGTCCGAACTGCCGGATGTCGGGTTTGCCGCAGGAAGGGCAGGTGCGGGGCATTTGGCGGCGGTAATTGCAGGTGTGACAGATCAGCGCGGATTCGTCAGCATGCCACGTGAGCTGCGTTTCACAACGCGGGCAATGCAGGACGTATCCGCATTCACGGCAGAACACATAAGAAGCGCTGCCGCGCCGGTTGAGGAAGAGGATCGCCTGTTCGTTACGTTGAAGTACTGCAGCCAGTTCGTTATGCAATACACGGCTGATGGCGGAGCGGTTGCCGGCGGTCAATTCCTGGCGCATGTCCACCACTTCAACCGGTGGCAGTTCTGAATATTCCGGAATGGCGGTTGGTATATCCCCGTGGGCGAGGATGCGGTTGGCCATACGGATGACATGCCAGCGCTCTTGTTCAAAGTGGTAAAGGGTTTCCACATCCGGGGTTGCGCTGCCCAGCAGGACACAGGCGCCCGTTATTCGACTCAACGAGAGAGCGGTGTTCACCGCGTGGTAACGCGGCTGCGTATCCTCCTGGCGGTAGGATGCGTCGTGGGCTTCGTCGATGATGATCAAACCCGGGTCAGGCAGGGGGGAAAACAGCGCACTGCGCGCCCCGACAACGATCGGCAGCAGCCCGGCGCGGATGCGCCGCCAGGTATCGTAGCGTTCACCGGGTGAGAGTTTGGAATGTACCAGACCGACCTTGCCCGGAAAACGCGCAAAAAAGCGTTTCACTGTCTGCGGGGTGAGTGAGATCTCCGGGACGAGGATGATGACACCTTTACCGGCAGCGAGGGCTTCGGCCGCGGCGCGCAGGTAGATCTCGGTCTTACCGGAACCGGTGACCCCGACCAGCAGATTGGGCTTGCGCGAGGATGGATCAGTGAATTGCTTTGCCAGGAATTGCCAGACGGCGGATTGTTCATCAGTAAATTGCGGGGGTTGGGTCAGCACCGGTTGCAGGTTTTCAAGGGGATCACGCCAGATCTCGGTCTCTCCCAGGCGGATCAAGCCGAGTTCGGCCAGGCGGTTGAGGTCCGCGGATGAAGCTCCGCTCGCGGCGTACACCCAGGCAACATTGACCGGGATGGCTTTTTCCTCCAGAAATTCCAGGACCGCCTGCCTGCGCGCCAGGGCAGCGCTGCCGGGCGAACCAATTTTGACCGTGGGGTCATCCCTCCAGGCGGCCGGCGCATCGAATTGCGCGGTGCGCAGAACCCTGGGACGCACCGCTGGCGGGGGCAGGATTGAGCTACTGGTCAATAAACCACGTTTTACGAGGGAAGGCAGGCTTTCGCGCCAGTTGATCTTTGGCAGGGCTACGTCCACCTGCCTGCCGCGTAGATCACCACGCTTGTTCAACAATTCCAAAAGGCGTTTTTGCAGGGGTGTGATCTCAGGCGGCATCTCTTCTGCAGTACTGTGGAGCAGAATATCAGCGTGCTGGCTCAAACCGGGCGGAACCATCAGGTCAAGGCATTGCGAGAGCGTAGCCATGTTATCTTCAGCCATGCGCCGGGCAAGCTGGAGCTGGTAACCTGTCAGCACCGGTTCGCTATCAACGAGGGCTTCGATCAGCTTTGTATCAGCTACCGCGGGTATTTCCGGCAGGTCTACCACAATGCCCTGTACAGGCTGCCTGCCGAACGGGATGTTCACCAGTGAACCCGGCAGCACGGACCCTTCCAGTTCAGGCGGTATGCGGTAATCAAATAACCCTGTCAACTGGGGAATGTTGACGGATACGCGGGCATAAGCAGACATTGATGAATTGTCCCTGGGTCTCTAGCGGGTTACCGCGAGTGCGCCGTAACCAACCACGCGGCTGGAATCTCCGGAGGCATCAGCAGAAGTACTGTGATGCAGCAGGGTCACCTGACTGGAGCCGAGAAAACGCGACGTCCAGAGCATGAGGGCAACCGCTCCGGCACCGCAGGCAAAGCCCTCGCCGCAGCGTTCCGCTTTGAGCACCCCTTCCGGGGAATTTGCGGTCATGTTCTGCAGCATGGTGGAATCCAGCGAGTTGGCTTCGTTTTCGTTATAAAAATGGGAAAGGTCAGTGCTGGCAACCAGGAGGACCGTCTTCCCCTCAAGTGAATCGGCTATCGCCCTGGCAGTGGATTCAAGCAGGCGCGCGTTGTGCGTGCGCACCATGATCGGAACAAGGGAAAAAGGTTTGCTCAAGGCTCTTTGCAGGAAGGGTAACTGGATCTCAAGAGAATGTTCCCGGTCGTTGGCGATGGGATGCAACACCTCACCGGTGGCGTCCGCGATTTTTTGCGAACACTCCTGCACCAGTTGTCGCTCGATTGGAACCTGTCCAAGGGGAGTGGCGTAGGCTTCGTGCGCAGAAGTGAGCAGGTCATCGGGTGTGTAATCATGCAGTGGTGAAAAGACCACGCAGATATCATAGGAATGCCCTTTCACACAACGGTAAGCGTAACCGGCGGTCAAACCGGAGTAAAAGTAGCCGGCGTGAGGCGCAATCAACCCGACCACTTCGCCTGGCAGGGTCACTGCGGCAGCCTGGTCGATATACCCGTCGATTTCCCGTTTTAGCACATCCGGGTTATCAGAGTACCAGGCCCCGGCAATCGGGGAACGGCGCACTGGGGGATAGTGGTTCATGGATCACCTCGCTAACTTTATTATACAAGTTAACGGTTTAAAAAATGAACCCCGGTCTTTTGAGAAGACCGGGGCACTGGTTTTCTGTTATTGCGACAGGAAGTCCCAGGGGTTCACCACCCCGTAACTCTCGTTGCGCAATTCAAAGTGCAGGTGCGGACCGGTGGAATTACCGGTTGTGCCGAGCATGCCGATCTGTTCACCCTGGTCAACATTCTGACCGCAGAATTTCAGGTAATTATCCAGGTGGGCATACACAGACTGCCAGCCGTTACCGTGGTCAATCACGATGAGGTTGCCGTAACCGTTCTCGTTCCAGTTGGAGTACACTACCACGCCGGCATCCACAGCATAGATCGGATTGCCGATCGAGCCGGCGATATCGATCGCGCGGTGATTGGTCTCGGGAGTGTAATCGAAACCGGAAAGATAGGTCTCGCTGGTCGGCCATACAAAGGTGCCATAACCGATGTATCCCTCGGTAACAATACCGCAAGCACTGCCAGAAATGGAGGATTCGGCGGGTTTTTCCCGCGAGTAATGCGGCAGCCAGTCAGTGAACTCGCCTTCGCCGCCGGGAACAAAAAGCATCGTTCCTGCCGGGATATTGGGCATTGCGAAGTCACCCAGTGTGGCGCGGTTCAGTTTGTTGGCCGGCCAGTCAATGATCACATCCGGAGTGACCTTATAGAAACTCGAAACCCCGTTCAGGCCATCGCCGGTATTCCAGAAGTAGACGGCGCCATCTATGGTGGGGATGAGGATCTTGACGCCCGGGAAAATATTATGCGGGTCATCCCCGAGGATGTGGCGGTTGCTCCATAACAGGGTTTGCGGTTTAAGGCCGAACTTTTCCGCGATGCCGAACAAAGTGTCGCCGCTCTGGATAACGTAATCAATGATGCTGGTGCGCGCCGCGGCAGGGCGATCCGTGTGGATTTGCGCGAGGCGGGGGACAGAGAAACCACTGTAAAGCAGCTCTTCAGGATCAATCTTTTCGGCGCTAGGCGCAGCGGTGACCACAGCTTCAAGCACCTGGGTAGGCTGAGGTTCCTCAGTGGGGAGCGCCTGGTTCTTTAAAACGAAACTGCTCATCACCCATACGACCAGGACGACCAGGGCCACCGAGACGATGCCGGTGCCAACGCGCAGGGTGGTTTCGCCTAATCCGATGTGGATGATGCGATCCCACAACCTTTCCGCCGCGGAACGGGTTTCAGGTGTGGTTGTGTTTTCATCATCCGGCAGGGGACCCTGCGGTGTGTATTTTTCAATTGGGGTATTGTTGTTGTCAGTCATTTTTTCCTCGGAAAAAATCATAACATCCGGTTTTGATCTGGTCAAGTTCTGTAAAAACTGTCAAGAACCAATCATTCAGCCAATGCGAGCCGGTCAGGCGTTAACCTGCGGGGCGGAATTGAGCACGATTCGTGTTAGAATACCCGCATCGAACTTACCAGTGAGGTGAAAAATGACTGAACACATTCTTGTGGCGGCAGCCTGGCCTTATGCCAACGCGGAAATCCATGTGGGAAACCTGACCGGCTCTTACTTGCCGGCAGATATCTTCGCGCGTTACCAGCGCTTACGCGGCCGCCAGGTGATGTTCGTCTCCGGAACAGATGGGCATGGTACGCCGATCACCGTGCGCGCAGACGCGGAACAGAGCACACCTTACGAAGTGTATCAACGCTATCATGCCGGATTCCTTGACCTTTTCCAAAAACTTGGATTGACCTATGACCTGTTCACCAGCACCCATACAGAGAACCACAAGCACATTGCGCAAAGCGTTTTCATTGCACTGAAAAGCAATGGCTACCTCTACAAGGAAAGCCAGGATCAGTGGTACTCCCCCAACCAGCAGCGCTTCCTGCCGGACCGCTATGTGGAAGGAACCTGTTATATTTGCGGGTATGAAGGGGCGCGCAGCGACCAGTGCGACAAGTGCGGCAACATGCTGGAACCTGCGCTGCTTGTCAACCCGCGTTCCAAGATCGACGGCAGCACCCCGGAACTGCGCAGTACCGAGCATTATTTCCTGGACCTGGCACGGCTGCAGAACCTGGTGGTGGAATTCCTGAAAGTACGCGAGAGTTACTGGCGGCCGAATGTGCTGCGCCAATCATTGGGACAGATCCTGGCGGATGGACTGCGTGGTAGGCCGATCACCCGTGACCTGGATTGGGGTATCCGGTTGCCGGAAGAGGTGTTACAGGAAGGCGCGGAGTGGGAGAGCAAGTGCCTTTACGTTTGGTTTGAAGCCGTGATCGGTTACCTCTCCGCGTCGATCGAATTGAGCCAACTGCAGGGCGACGCGGACGTGTGGCGCAATTGGTGGCAGGAGAACGGCGCACGCAGTTATTATTTCATCGGGAAAGACAATATTCCCTTCCACGCCATCATCTGGCCGGCCCAATTGATCGGCATGGGCAGCGAATTGGATGAGATCCTGGGCAGTGAACAACCCAAACCGCTCATTTTGCCATACGATGTGCCGGCTAACGAGTTCATGAACATCGAAGCACAGAAGATTTCCGGCAGCCGTAACTGGGCGGTGTGGGGTTCTGATTTTCTCACCCGTTACGATCCGGACGCACTGCGATATTACCTGACTGTCCAAATGCCGGAGTCCAAAGACACAGACTGGGACTGGGACGACTTTTTCCACCGGAATAATGACGAGCTGGTGGCCACCTGGGGCAACCTTGCCAACCGTGTGCTTTCGTTTGCTTATAAACACTGGCAGGGCGTAGTGCCGGATCCCGGAGAACTCACGACGCTGGATGAGGACCTGTTGCGCCAGATCGAGGATGGTTTCAAAACGGTTGGCGCTGAAATTGAAGCGGTGCACCTGCGCGCAGCCCTGGCTGAAGCGATGCGCCTGGCTTCGGAGGTAAACCGCTACCTGGACATCACCGCGCCGTGGCAAATGGTGAAGACCGACAAAGCGGCGGCGGGGCGGGCGATCTATACAGCCCTCAAAGCGATCGATTCTCTGAAGATCCTGTTCGCACCATTCCTGCCTTTTACCAGTGACCGCCTGAACGGGTTCCTGGGCTATGAGGGCAGTCTGTTTGGCACCCAGTCAACCGAAACGATCAAGGATAGCCTGGGCGAACATACTGTGTTGCGTTACGACCACACGGGTGCCACCGGCAGGTGGGAGCCCAGCCAGCTGCAAGCAGGACAGAACTTCCTTCAGCCGCAGCCGTTGTTCCGTAAACTGGATATCCAGATCGTTGAGGAAGAGCGCGCCAGGTTGGGCAAGCCGCGAGAATAAGATGGATAACCGGAGCTCAGGCTCCGGTTTTTTTATCGTTTACCAGGGAAAGCGCAATCGATCCAGGCCGGGAGCGCGCGCAGGAGCGGGCGCATGACCTCAGCAGCCCGGCTGGAAAAATCACCGTTCGCGTACATTTCACCACCAAAGGTGTTTACCATGTCGCTCACCGCACGCAGGATGAGCACCCTGGTGCCGTTGCGGGCAGCGGTCCAGGCGATGGCACCGGACTCCCAGTCAGCCGCGATGGCTTGAAAATCACTGATGAGCGTTTGCACCATGCCGGGATCAATGTCCTGGTCAGCGGAAACCAGGCGGCATACGCGCACGTTGTGAGGGTAGGGCGTATGCAGGTATGAGAGATCGATACGCGTTGAGTAGTGATCCAACGCGGCCTGTTGATCTCCCATGCGTTCGAAGATATCGTAGATCATGGTTTCCGAAGCGAGCACAACCTCACCAACAGAAATCTGTCCTTCCAGCCCGCCGCAGGTGCCCGGGTTGATGAGCAGTTGGGGGTGCCAGCGGTCTATGATGTATTGAGTTGCGGCGGCGGAAGAGACCTTGCCCCACCCGCCGTGGAAGAACAGGCAGTTGTGACTTGCGACTTGAGTGATGAAGTAATCACCGATGGACGAGTGGAGCACCAACGGATCGTTGAATACACTTAACGCGGTATTCCATTCAGCCGCGGCGGAAATGATGATCGCGACCGGAAAGTTATCGCCGCGGGATTCCAGTCCCAGACTCATGACGATGATCCTTCTTGCGGGGTGGGTATGACGCCGTTTTTTCTGCATCCCGCGCGCCCATGCGCCGCCTGCCAGAGGATATCGGCCACTTTGAATGCGGAATCCGGTTTGCCGATCACGCGGGCGTTTTCCGTGTACCTCGCCAACATCGCGCCATCGTCCGCCAGGAAGTGGTGCAGTGCTTCAAGCAGATCAACCGTGGTGTTGACAGTGACGCCTGCCTGCGCGGCTTTCACATATTCGGCATTGCCGGTCTCCTGACCGGGGATGATCTCGGTGAGGATCATCGGAAGGCCGCACGCGAGTGACTCTGTGACGATCAGACCGCCCGCTTTGCTGATGACCAGGTCCGAAGATTTCATCAAAGCAGGCATGCGGTCAACGAAATCGTAAATATGAACCGGGATATGCCAATCAACCTGCTTGAGCTGGCGATACAACTCCTCATTCTTTCCGGCGACCACTGCCAGCTGGAGAGGCGCGCCGTAGTGGTTGACGACATTGAGCATTTCCAGCAACCGGTTGGAGCGCCGGCTGCCCACTGCGAGGATGGTGGTGATGCCTGCCTGCCAACCCAGATCAGCACAGATCTCTTCGCGGGAATGGGTTTCCAGTGAAATATCCGGGTAAACCGGAATTCCGGTGATGCATACCTTTGCAGCGGGAACCTGGTTGCTGACGGCCATCTCAGCCACAATACGGGTGGGCACCAGGCAGCCATCCATCTTTTTGTGGAACCACAAACGGTGAACGGTAGCCAGGTCGGTTACCACGGTAAAGACGGGGATGTGGATCTTGCGGGTGCGGTACAGGAGGGCAATCGCGGCTTGATAGAGAGGGTAGGTGGTTAAAACCACATCCGGTTTGTATGAAGAATAAGCTTCCTTGATGGCTTCGAAGAGAAGAACAGCCAGGGCATCCTCCATCATACGGGTGGGGATGAGCGTGGAACTTGCCTCGTAGCCGAGCCTGTAAAGTTCGGGTACCTGGTTGACCCAGCGGTCGTAATCAGTCTGGGATTCGCGCAGGAGGAGCGGTGCCAGTTTGCTGTCCAGCGGGTTGGCGATACTTGCCTCAACCCGGTCGCCGTAACGGTTGTGCAACGCCTCAGCCACGGCTTTGGCAGCGCTGCGGTGACCAAATCCCGCATCTGCGGTGAGGATCAGTACGCGAACAGAGGATCGGTGCATTTTTCCCGGCTCGATGATTTGATCAGGGGATGGTTTCAGGGGGCAGAGCGCCGGACAGGTAGGCGATCACCAGTTTGAGGGCGGTACGCGCGGCGGAGCGCTTGTTCTGTACCCGGTTGCCGTTGAAAAGGTAGCGCCACGCCCAATCGCCATCTGGGGTGCTCATGCCAAACCAGATCGTGCCAACGGGTTTATCCGGCAACCCTCCGCCGGGTCCGGCGATACCGCTGATGGAAACACCAATGATATTCTCCAGCGGGATGTCACCGGCGAGGGAGTGCCTAACACCGGAGGCCATCTCGAGCACGGTCGGGCGGCTGACCGCGCCGTATTTGAGCAGGGTTTCGTGTTTCACGCCGAGCAGGGCCTCCTTGGCTTCGTACGCGTAGGCGGTCACGCTGCCCAGGTAGTAATCAGAAGAACCGGCAATATTGGTGATCAGGTTTCCCACCAGCCCGCCTGTACAGGATTCAGCCAGGACGAGTTTCAGGTTCTTCTCTTTCAATAATTCACCAACACGGATCTCGTATGGGATTCTTTTCACGGCTCCTCCTCTGCGGGGTAATTATACAACCAACAGGAAACCGGTATCGGGCGATCACCAATCCAAACCGTGCCTGATTTCACTTGACCAACTGCGCGAGCGACTGTAGAATAAAGCCAATCAAATAATCCTTTTTGGTGCCTAACCCGAACAGGGCGGCCTAAAGGCGAAACCGGTGCGAATCCGGTGCTGTCGCGCAACTGTGATTCAGGATCTCCTGATAAGCCAGGTCGACCGCCAAAAAGGGTGTTACCACACTCTCGCTGAAAGGAGGTGGGCACTCGCAGATTTTCAAGCGGATCCCAACCCGAAGCGGTTGGGATTTTTTCATCCTGACCATTCTTATAAAGAGGTACGTTAATGAAAAAGTTATTAATTACAAGTATTTCGATCCTGTTCAGCGTTTTGCTGCTTAGCGGCTGTGCAGCTGGAGCCGCGGCCGGGCAGGAGGGCAAGATTGGCTTAACTGATGGACTGGGCCGGGAGGTTACATTACAGAAACCCGGTCAGCGCATCGTGTCATTATCCCCTTCGGTCACCGAGATCCTGTTCGCGCTGGGTGCGGGGGGGCAGGTTGTGGGGCGGGACAGTTTCTCCAATTATCCGGCGGAAGCCGCCGCGATCCAGGATGTGGGCGGTTCGATGGGCAATTACTCGGTCGAGACGATCGCCAGCCTGCAGCCTGACCTGGTGATCGCGGCTGAGATCAATACACCTGAGCAGGTGAAGGCGTTGGAAGACATGGGTCTGACCGTGTATTACCTTGCCAACCCGGCCGACCTGGCGGGGATCTATGACATGCTGCTCACCGTGGGCAAACTGAGCGGCCGCGAGGCAGAGGCCGAAGCTCTCAATCAATCGCTGAAAGCACGCGTACAGAAAGTGGAAGAAACCGTGGCAAAAGCAGAAACCCGGCCACTGGTTTTTTATGAACTGGATGGAACAGACCCGGCAAAACCGTGGACCGCGGGACCGGGAGGTTTCCTGGATGAACTGATCCGTGCGGCAGGCGGCGATAACGCTGCCGCGGGACTAACCTCCGCTTGGGCACAGATCAGCATCGAGGAGCTGCTCGTACAGGATCCGGACATCATCCTGCTGGGTGACTCGATCTACGGAATGACCCCGGACCAGGTCGCTGGCAGGCCGGGTTGGGATGGCCTTAGCGCCATTGTGGAAGGGCGCATCTACGAGTTCAATGATGACCTGGTCAGCCGCCCCGGACCGCGCCTGGTGGATGGGCTGGAAGAACTGGTCAAACTGATCCACCCTGAACTGTATCAATGAGAAAACAACACGCGCTTCCCCCCTACCTGATCGTCGTTGTGATCCTTTTCGCAGCGGCTTTGCTCAGCGTGGCGGTGGGGAGCGTGTCGATTCCCCTGAACACATTGGGGGATGTGATCGTCTCAGCACTGCAGCAGAAACCAGCGGCGTTGGACCCCAATGGAGTTTACCTGAAGATCATCACCGACCTGCGCCTGCCGCATATGCTGCTGCTGATGCTGGTGGGGGCTGCCCTGGCCGGCAGCGGCGGTGCTTACCAGGGATTGTTCCGTAACCCGTTGGCTGATCCATTCCTGATCGGCATTTCATCCGGTGCAGGCCTGGCAGCGGTGATCGCCATGTTGATCAGCTCCCCCTATACACCCGCCGGGCTGATGCGCGTGCCGCTGGCGGCTTTTGCCGGCGGGGTGGTCACCGTCTTCATTGTGACCATGCTGGCGCGCGTGGGCAAAACCGTACCCACCACCAACCTGATCCTGGCCGGGGTGGCGGTCAGTTCATTCACGTCAGCGCTCACATCGGGTTTGATGATCCAATCAACAGGTGAAGTGAGGCGTGCCCTGGTCTGGCTGATGGGCGGCTCGATGATGACGGGCTGGCAGCCTCTGTTGGGTCTGCTGCCTTACATGGTTGTGGGGTTGGGCGGACTGGTGCTGATCGGCCATCCATTGAATGTACTGCAGTTTGGTGAGGAACAGGCTGCGCAATTAGGGATTAATGTGCAGCGGGCACGCTGGATCACCATCCTGCTGGCCACACTGGCAACCGCGGCAGCGGTGGCATTTACCGGGATCATCGGTTTTGTGGGGTTGGTGGTGCCTCATATCGTTCGCCTGGTGTGGGGCGGCGACTACCGGCGCTTGATCCCCCTTTCCATGCTGGGCGGGGCGAGCATGCTGCTGTTATCAGACGTGGTTGCGCGAACGATCATCGCGCCGCAGGAGGTGCCCGTCGGGATCGTCACCGCCTTATTGGGTGCGCCGTTCTTCCTGTGGATCCTTAAGCGCTCAAAGGCACAAAACTACTGGTGAGCCCTATGCTTGAGATCAATGCCATCAGCGCAGGTTACGGTAAAAAGCCCATTCTCCGGGATGTATCGCTCCACCTGGAAGCAGGGTGTGTGCTGGCGTTGATCGGACCGAACGGCTGCGGCAAGACCACATTTATTCGAGCGGTCAGCGGGGTATTGCCCCTGCAAAGCGGCGAGGTGAGGATCCAGGGACACGATGTAACCCGCATGCCACCCCAGCAGCGTGCGCGCATGGTCTCGGTCGTGCCGCAGGCACGCAGCATTCCGGCAGCGTTCACCGCCGAAGAGGTGGTGGCGATGGGGCGCACACCGCACCTCAACTGGCTGGGCAGGATCTCGGCTCATGACCAGGAGGTCATCGACGAAGCGCTGGAAAAGATGGACCTGCTGCACTTACGCGAGCGGACGGTGAACGAGCTTTCAGGCGGTGAACAACAACGCCTGTTCCTGGCGCGCTCGCTCGCCCAGGAATCCCCCCTGTTGCTGATGGATGAACCCACCACGCACCTGGACATGCAGTACCAGGTTAACCTCATGCAGCGCGTCTATCAGTTGGCGCACCCGCTAAAAACCGCTGACTCCACTAACGTTAAACCTCGTACGGTGGTGATCACGCTGCATGACCTGAACCTGATCTCCAGCTACGCCGACCTGGTCGGGCTGATGGTGAAGGGTCAGTTGACGGCATTGGGAAGACCCGCAGAAGTGCTGCGAAGTGATCTGTTGAGCCAGGCTTATAACCTGCCGCTGCAGGTGATCCGTGAACAGGGATTGACGCTGGTCGCTCCCGGAGATCTGCCAGAGAATATCACGGGTTAATCACGCAGATGTCGCGAAAAATAAACCGGTCTCCCTTGGGAGACCGGTTTGAGTATTAGATCGTACGGGTGGTGATGTTGAATTCAGGCGGGGCGGCCATCTGTTGTTTAACTTTGCAGAGTTCAGCAGATAGGATCAGGGCTTTGTGATATTTCTCGGGTATTTCTGGGGGTAACTGGATCTCCATTTCCACATTATCGATCAGACCGGTGGAGGGGTTGGCGTGTACACGCTGCACGATGCGGATGTTTTCAGTGGGCAGGTTGCGCTGGCGGCAAAAGCCCAGCACATAGATACCCGCGCAGGTGCCCAGGCTGGAAAGGAATACTGCAAAGGGGGTTGGCGCAATGCCGCGCCCGCCGCCGGCCGGGGGTTGATCCGTCGCGACCGTGTATGGTCCAAAATGAGCGTCCACCCGGGCGCCGCCCGGAAAATCAATGATCATGTCCATAATAAACTCTCCGAATTAGTGTTTTCAGTTCTTAGATGCAAAATTGTGGAAAAGGTGACAGGCGCTTTTCATGCCCTTGCATGAGGTTTATCACGGGATAAGGGAGATATTCCACTTACCGGAAAAAGTTAATCGTTATAAGATAGAGTTATGCTGCAAAGTGACCAGTTCGATCTCAAGATGTTCGAGGGATTCTCTCCCGAAGAACTCGATGACCTTAAAAAGATCATCGAGTCTTTGCGTTTTAGCGCCGGGTCGGAGATACTGCGCCAGAACCAGCGTGCGACCAACCTGTATATTGTGGTGAATGGCGATGTGGAGATCTTTCATAAACCGGATGACGCGCCCCAGATCTCGGTCGGTAAATTGTCAGCCGGCGGTGTGTTCGGCTGGTCTTCCATTCTTGGCAGAGATGTGTACAGTTCCACCGTGTTAGCCCTTACCGACTGCTCCTTGTACCGTATGCGGGCGTTTGAACTTCAAAAATTTTGCGAGCTCCATCATGAGACAGGCGTGGTATTATTGGAAAAGATCGCCAGGTCTGTCGCGAAACAACCAGCGCAGATTCACGATCAGATCAATTCCATGATCCACCTCGCGATGAACTGCAGGATTGACAATACAAATGAGGAGCAGCGATGACTGAAAACGGGTTCACCATGCTGGAACAGATGAAAGGCTTGATCGAACAACTGAGCGCTTATATTGCCAACTACCACGGGGGTGAGGTGGAGTTTGTTTCTTTTGATGGCAAGGTGGTCCGGGTACGCATGGGCGGCGCTTGCACGGATTGTCCCCATTCAAAGGTGACGATCAAGGGTTGGGTGGAGGGCACTGTGCGCCAGTTCTTCCCGGAAGTTGAGAGCGTAATCGCAGTCGAAGAATAACCGGTCACCGACCGGTTTTTTAATCCACTTTTTGTAAAGATAAATGATGGTAACACTGCGTCTCTTTGGTTTGCTGACAGGGCTGGGCGCTTCGATCGGGTTATGGCGCGTCTATCGGGCGTCTGCACCAGCTGAGGCGTTGAAAAGTGTGATCAGCGGATTAATTGTTCTGGCGGGAGCACTGGCAGGCGGGCGGGCGGCTTACGTCCTCATGCACCGGGCATACTTCGCTGCAAACCCGGAATTGGGTGTGCGTTTCTGGCTGGGCGGATTTAACGCCTTTGGTGGACTGGCCGGGGGGATCCTGTGCGCGTTACTGGCAGGGCTGGTGCTGCGGTGGAGTGTTCAAGGAATGCTTGACCGGATGAGCCGCATGCTGCTGCCGCTGGGCGTTGCCACCTGGCTGGGGTTGTGGGGCGACGGGATTGCATATGGGAAGACCATGCCGGATGGCGCTTTCGCTGCCCTGGCGGTACCGGATCAAAGCGGGCTGATACTGCCCCGCTTCCCATTACAACTGGTTGCCGCGGTGAGCCTGGCAGCTGTGCTGTGGCTGGCAGAGCACCTTACGCGGGATTCCAAACCGGGCTGGAGGTTCGCGATGACAGGGTTGTTCCTCTCCCTGCACACGGCATTCTTGTGCTGGTTCAGGGCGGACCCCGCACCTGTGCTGGCTGGATTGCGCCAGGATGTGGTGCTCGGGCTGGGATTTACCGTCGGGTTCCTGCTGCTGTTGATCCGGCTGGTTGCAGCAAAACCAAATCAGGATAAAATTGACCGAGACTCCTCTTCCGGTGAGGTTGAGGTAATCCCTGGGCGCTCAAACGTGGAGGAAAGCATGTCCAATCTGACGATCGACACTGACCTGGTTCGGCAAAAACTAACCGGTTTTATTCGCGAGGAACTTGCTCGTGCCGGGTTCAGCAGAACTGTGCTGGGATTGTCCGGCGGGCTGGATTCCACGCTGGCGTGTTACCTGGCAGCCGAAGCGCTTGGACCGGAAAATGTGCTGGCGGTGCGCATGCCTTACCGCACCTCCTCGCAGGGATCGCTGGACCATGCGCAGCTGGTGATCGACGCGTTGGGCGTGCAGAGCATGACGATACCCATCACGGATATGGTGGAACCCCTTTTCAACCAGTTTCCGGACATGGATGGCAGGCGGCGGGGGAATGTGATGGCGCGCGAGCGCATGATCATCCTTTTTGACCGTTCAGAGGCTTTCAAAGGCCTGGTGCTGGGCACCGGAAACAAGACCGAATACCTGCTGGGGTACACCACCCTGTATGGAGACTCAGCCAGCGCGCTGAACCCGCTGGGCGACCTGTACAAGACACAGGTCAGGCAGCTCTCGCGGGTGATGGGTGTGCCCGAGGAGATCATTACCAAACCGCCGTCGGCGGACCTGTGGGTGGGGCAGACGGACGAGGGGGAATTGGGATTTACCTACGCCGAGGTGGACAAGCTGCTATTTATGCTGGTGGATGAGCGTCGTTCACCGGAGGAGTGTGTGGAGAGCGGTTTTGCGGCTGATTTCGTGCGCAAGGTGATCAACAAGGTGCGCAATTCACAGTTCAAGCGGGTGCTGCCGCCGATCGCGAAGATCAACGAAACCGCGAATTCTTACGATTTTCTCAAATTACCTGATTGGGGTGGATAGCAGGACAGGTTTAATCTTCGTGCAGGCGGCTGCCGAGCTCGCTCCATTGATGGACGCGCTCTTCCAGCTCAGCCTGGATGCGGGTGTACTCACTGGCAAGCTTTTGAACCCTGGCCGGCTCAATAGCAGTATCACTTAGACGTGTAACGATCCCGTGGGATTGCTCTTCCAGGCGGGCGATCTCGCTTTCCAGTTCCTGTAAGCGGTTGCGCAGTTTTTGCAGCTCTCCCTTGCTCATTTTACTTTTGGCGGGTTTGGACACGCTGAGGGTCGCTTTATGGGCTGGTTTCAGTTCATCGGAAGTCATTTGACTGGCTTGCCTGGCAGCGCGGTATTCCGAATAGGTGCCTTCGAAAACGACGAGCTTCTGTTCGGTTGGCAGTACTTCCCACACCTGTGTGGCCAGGGCGTCGATGAGGTAGCGGTCATGTGAAACCAGCAGGATGGTACCCTGGAACTGCGCCAGGATCGACTGCAGGATCTCCTGGGAGGGGAGGTCAAGGTGGTTGGTGGGCTCATCCAGCAGGAGCAGGTTGGCCCCCTCAAGAGCGAGGCACGCCAGCGCCAGGCGGCCGCGTTCACCGCCGGAGAGCAGATTCACTTCCTTGAATACATCATCACCGGTGAACAGGAACTTGGCCAGGTAATCCCGGATCTCGGCGGGCAGCCATTTGGGGCGCATTGCCTGGATCTCGTCCATCAGCGTCCAATCCGCGTGCAATCCTTCGTGAGCCTGGGCAAAGTAGCCGATCTGCAGGCTGGCACCGAGGACGGTCTCACCGGCGTAAGGCGGGATCTGCTCGAGGATGGTCTTGAGGAAGGTGGTTTTACCGGCACCGTTTGGTCCGATGATGGCGGCGCATTCACCGCGCACCAGGGTGAGGTCATCCACCGAGAAGAGCGGCCTGCCTTCATCCTCATAACCAACGCTCAACCCGCGAGTGCGCAGCACCAGGTCACCGCTGCGGCCGGAAGAGGTAAGATTTAAACGCAGTTTCCGGCGGCTTTGCGGCGGGGTGAGGCGGGCTTCGTCCAGCATGCGTTCAAGCCTTTTACGCCGGCCCTGCGCCTGGCGGGTATTCTGCCCGGCGATGTTGCGGCGGATGTATTCCTCCTCCTTTTCTATGAATTCCTGCTGGGCTTCGTATTCCTGCAGGCGGTGCTGGTAACGGTCTTCACGCTGGACAAGGAAGGCGCTGTAATTGCCGCGGTATTCCTCCAGTGCGGGGGTCATTTCCAGGATGTGATTGGTGACCTGGTCGAGGAAATAGCGGTCGTGCGAGACGATCAGCACGGAACCCTGCCAGTCTTTGAAGAAGTTTTCCAGCCACTCCACCGCTGAGATGTCGAGATGATTGGTCGGTTCATCGAGCAGCAGCAGATCAGGTTTGGAGAGGAGGAGTTTGGCAAGCATCACGCGCGTGCGCTGGCCGCCGGAAAGCTGTGTGATGGGGCGTTTTTCATCCACCCGGGTGAATCCCAGTCCGGTGAGGGTGATGCGCGTTTGCAGCTCGTACTCATAGCCCCCGGCACGGTCAAAGCGGGTCTGCAATTCACCATACGCGGCGATAATTTCGGCAGAATCCGGATCCTCTGCCAGGGCTTTTTCCATACGGTGCAACTCCTGTTGCATCTGCAGCAGGTGATCGAAAACAGTCAGGCATTCCGACCAAACGGTGCGGGTTGATTCAAGCACGGCTTCCTGCGGCAGGTAACCAACGCGGATGCCGCGGGCGCGCTGCACGGTGCCGCTGGATGCATCCTCCTCGCCGATCAGGATGCGCAACAGGGTGGTTTTGCCAACACCATTGGGGCCAACCAGCCCGATACGGGCGCGGTGGGGGATGCTGAACGAGATCTCCGGGAAGATATCCACAGGACCAAAGGATTTGCTCAGGTTGGCAACTGTCATTAATGGCATATTTCACCGCAGTAATTCGAATCGCAGGTAGTATACCACAGGGATTATTTCAAGAAAAAACCCGGCCGTTTTCAGACCGGGTTGATAGTAACAAGGAGACTATTCGATGATCTGCCAAAGGTAGAGCTGGTTATCGAGGCCGGCGGTGGCGATGGTGTGTTGATCGGGAGAGAAGGCGATCTGCAGGATGATATCGGAATGTCCGGAGAGCGTGGTGAGCAGATTGCCGCCCGCTGCATCCCAGATCTGCAGGTCCTTGCCGGTGGCTACCGCGAGGAGTTTTTCATCCGGGGAGAACTGCAGCGCATAGACCGGTTCATTCATGACCAGCGTCTTTATCTCGCTGGAGGAGGTGGTATCCCACAGGGTAATGGCAGGCGCAAATGCGCCGTTCACGGTTTTAGCGGCGCTGCTGGCAAGGATCATCCCGTCCGGTGAAAGGGTATATCCGCTGACAAAATCCTCGTGGTAGAAAGCCCCGTTCATGCGCCCCGTCTCCACTTCCTGCAGCTGGAGGGTGCCGCGAGCCAGCCAGACGATCCATTGCGGGCTGAAATCAAACCGGGCGTCGAAGACAGGTGCCGCGGTCTCAAAACCACTCAACACCCTGACCTCTTCCAAAGTGGTGAAGTCATACAACACGACCTCCCAGGATTCCTGCTTGGTCACTGCCACATAACGCAGGTCGGGTGAAAATGAGACATTGCCGATCGTGTAATCAGTGATCTTGCTGCCCAGGGTGGTTCCGCTCATTCCGGTATCGACCAGGCTGAATGCTTTCAGATCCTTGTCGATGATCGCCGCGGTATGTCCATCGGGTGCCACAGCCGCGATGCGGTTGCCGACTGACGTGGACATCGAGCGTGTGGTGAGATCATCCGCGCTGAGCACGCTGACACCAAATACCTGGTTGCCGTCCGAATCCGAGTTCTGGGTTGAGACGGAAAGGGTAATGCCATCCTGCGCCCAAACAATATCCTGGATGTTCCTGACCGCGGCGCGTTGACTGAGGACAAGGTTTTGCGCGTTGTTGGATTTGATCGGCGCAGTCACCACTTCGGTGACCAGCACCGTCGGAGACGGAGCAGGAGGGAGTGTCTGGCTGGGTACCACCACAGTTGGAGGTGCCTGGGTAGGCGGCGGCGTGACGGTTTCGAGGTTACAGGCAACCAGTGAAAGCAACAACAACCCCCCAATGACCCACAGCAAGAACTTTTTCGTCATTGTTCTCCTAAAATCCGGCTCATGATAGATAAGATTATATCCCACTCAGGGAAGGAGCTCATCCAGTTTGTCCTCACCCCATTCAAGTGCGCTATCCTTGGCTTTATCCAATTCCTTTTCCAGCAGGTGCACAAACTCGTTTTTGGCTTCATTGACCCAGCGCTCCACGAGCTTGCCGAGTTCGATCTGCAATAGCTCGGTCTGATCCTCAACCGAGTTCCTCAAGCTGATGATGAGATCCCCTGATCTACCGATGAAGATCACCGGACGCTCGTTCAGCATGACAGGCGCCTCCCCGTTTTCAGCAGGGATGTGCAAGCCGGTGTTTTTGGTCAGTTCGGCTGAATCAGCCGACCATGCCGTGAAGGAGCGCATATCACCCGTGTGGATGATCGCCGGGTACGGCGTGTCGCCATCCTGTGAACGCCAGGCGATGACACTTACCTCACCGCCTTTCCTGAAGTGATACTCGTGCACGTTGCCATCTTCACCCTGCAGCCGGCCGAGGGGCTTTGTGTTATGCAATACCTGCTGCAGGTTGGCAAGAGCAGAGTAAGCGTCTGTGTTGTTGTAGATGTCTGCGTTCCAGAAGATCAACGGGATACTATTGTGCGACATGAGGGCAGTAGAAGCGCGCACCAGAAGGTCAGTCTCAACCTGTCCGGCATGTATCTCACGGCTGTCAGAGAGGGCGGAAAGTACGTCACCATTCCAGCCCAACCCGCTGATGAAAACGGGTTTTCCGCCCAACTGGCGGGCCAGTTCCTGCACTGCAAGCACTTCATCCATTACGGATGTTGGCGTGGACATGAGATTGGAAGCACAGCTTGAACTCTCCTCTCCGGAGGAGGGATATTCCGGGGCAGCACTGCCCTGGTAAGGGCGGTACAAAACGGCATCAAAGGAATTCCAGCCTTTGGCAGCGTTCACTTCCAGGATGAAGGTTAGCGGGTTCATTGCGCAATCCGGGGCTGAAAACCCCCCCAGCGTTCCCAACCAGACCTGGTCGTTTGGATCGGCATCGCGGATGATGCGGGCGGCTGAACGGAGCAGCCTGGCATACAACGCGGGGTCAGGAGCGTAGGGCTGATCAGGGGTAAGCGGGGACAGGAAAGAGGTCAGCGCATACGCGCTGTTCACGTTGCTGCTGATCTCCCATATGTCAATGTATTCGCCGAAGTGATCCACCGCTGCCTGGACGAACTTCTCCCAGCGATCGCGCAGTGCCTGTTGTTCCACCGGTTCACCGGAAGCCGCCAGGTACGTGGGGCCGCCGGTCAGAACGGCGACCACCTTAATTTTGTGCGTATGGGCCGTGGCAAAAAGCAGGTCAAGCGGAACGGCAGCCGACCAGTCATACACATCAGGGGAGGTCTCCACCCGGCTCCAGGTGATCTCCTGCCGGATGTAACCCGCGCCACTCTCTTTGATCTTGAGCAGGATCGGCTCGATATTATCGGGTGTAAGAGCGGGCAGAGCGCTCATCTCCACGCCGAACCCATCCACGCGGACGGGCAGGGTGGACGCTTTGACAATACGCCCCTGGCTAACAGGTGTGAACACCAGTACGAGCGATAATAGATAATTTAAGCCAAAAGCAAGTAGTCTCATGGCGCAACTCCTGCGTTATTGTTGCAAGAAAGGCGCCATCATACCTGCTTTCGGGTTGGGCGGAGGTTATTTTTCGATCGGTGCTGCGGAAAGGGTTTTATTGCGGGAGCGCAGCCAGATGACCAGCGCCCAAAGCGAAAGACAAAGACTGACGGTGACGATGATGATGACGAGATGCATGGTGTTCACCAGCCCACCCACCTGGGCGGTGATCGGGGCAAGGGTGACATTTCCGTATTCAACATTACCGGCCTGGGCGCTCACCTGGCGCTCCCAGAAAGCACCCAGCAGCGCGATCCCCGTGGTTTGACCGATGGTGCGGGTGAGGCTGAGCAGGCTGGAGGCCACGCCGGAACGTTCGCGCGGCGCTGACCCCATCACGGCGCTGTTATTGGGCGCCTGGAACAGCCCGATACCGATGCCGACCGGGATGAAGCGCACCAGGTAGCCGATCACTGTCGTATCAGTTCCCAGGGTTGAGACCATCACCTGACCAAAAAGAAGAACGGCCAGCCCGACCGAGGTGATGATGCGCGAACCGAAACGATCCGATAATGTGCCCGCGATCGGCGCGGTGATGGCGACCATGACGGGAGTGACCGCCAGCATCAAACCGGACTGGCGCGGACCAAAACCAAGCACATTTTGCAGATATAGCGGCAGGATGATCATGGTGCCGGCGGTCACGATGAAAGTAAAAAAGCCGGTGATGAGGTTCACAGAGAAGAGCCGGTTCCGGAAAATGGAGAGGTCGATCATGGGTTCTTTTGCGCGAGTTTCGAGCCTGATAAAGATCACCAGTGTGATGGCAAATGCTACCAGGAGGATGAAGGTCAAAGGTTTACTGAACCCGCTGCTCTGGATCAGTGAAAGGGCAAAAAGGAGTGAGCAAAGGCTCAGGAAGAGGGTGAGCGCGCCTGGAAAGTCGAAATGCTGCCTGTTGCCGGGGCGGCTGGCGGGAATAAAGCGGGCTACCAGGAAAACACCGAGCAGTCCGACCGGCAGGTTGACGAAGAATAACCAGTGCCAGGATAGGGATTCAAGCAGCATGCCGCCGATGGTGGGTCCGGCGATGATGCCAATTGAAACAAGCGTACCGAAAATGCCCAGCGCTTTTCCGCGTTCATTGTTCGGGAAGGCTTCAGTGACCATGGCGGTGCCCAGCGCCATCAGGATGGACGACCCGACTGCCTGCAGGACACGGAATGTGATCAACCAGTAGATGGTGGGGGAAAGCCCGCATAAAACCGAGCCGATAGTAAAGATGATGATACCGGCAAGGTAGAGTTTTTTCTTGCCGAGTATATCTCCCAGCCGGCCGATGGAAAGCATTAGGCTGGACACGGTGAGCATGTACGCCAGAACCACCCACTCGATGACAACCAGCGGCCGACCGAATTCTCTTACCAGGGTGTTGAGACCGATATTAACGATCCCGCCGTCGATGGTAGCGAGAAAAGCGCCCATACCGACGGCGAGCAGGATGATCCATTTTCGTTTGTAGGGGGAAGTGTCTTCTGCCATGGTCTCGTACTGCTCCCGCAGTGATAGAAATCGATTATAACACCCGCATCTCAGCGCCCGTCTTGACAGACATGTTCTTTTCCGTCACAATCAAACCGATAAGGACAGGAGGTTACAATGGCAGGCAAGGAGATATTTGA
>CAYWVP010000002.1:13108-15847 GCA_964461605.1 uncultured Anaerolinea sp. | reverse complement strand
CTCCTCATCGAGCGCATCTGCCTGGAATACCGGAAACGCCAGCGGGATATACCCGGACTGGCTGAGGAATATACCACGCTGATCGAATTTTCACGCGGCAGCCAGCATGGGGGCTACCGCTCGGCATTTGACCACATCTCTCCGCAGGTGGTGGACAGGATGGCAGTGCTCTACCTGGACGTCAGCTGGGAGGAGTCGCTGCGCAAGAACCGCAAACGTTTTAACCCGGACCGGCCTGACAGCATCCTCGAACACGGTTTGGAGGATGACAAGCTTGAACGGCTCTACCGCGACACCGATTGGGAGGAGGTTAGCCGCGGTGACCCGGCCTACCTGTCCATCCAGGGGAAACGGGTGCCTTACGCGGTGTTTGATAACCGGGACGATGTGACTACTGGAAGGGGAGAAGCGCTTGGGGCGCGTCTTGAAGCCGTAACCGCCATCCTGTGGGAGCGCTACAGTCAAAAGTAAAGCTTAATTATTAATGCCCGTTTTCCTGGACGGTATGATTCCCTGCAGGTTCAGGTTGGCTGGTCGGGGAAGGGTAATTGGCCGTGGTTGGGGAACGATCACCTTTACACAGCGCGGCATCACCGTGACCGATACAGGTGTTTTGCCGATCACATCGCCATCCGCCTGGACGATCCCCGAAGGACTGGTATTGATGTTTAGCGTCTTTTCAGCCGAAATCTGGCGGTACTTGGGTGTGCGTTCCTGATGGCGAGCCAGCAACTGCCATAACAACGCGGGCACATCAAAAATGGTGCGTGCCCGCAGGATCAACACATCCACTTTGCCATCATCCGGTTTGATGTTCAGGGCAGCTTCGATTGCATTGAACCCGATCACTCCGTAATTGGCAACAAAGATCTCGGCTGCGCGTCCCCGGTAGCGCTTGCCATCAGCCACGATGGTGTAACGATGCTGTTGGAGACCGAAGATCTGTTTGAACAGGTTGGAGAAATACGCCAGGTTACCCCAGCGGCGTTTTTCGGTCCGCCCGGTGCCGGCGACCATTGTGGAACTCACGCCAATGCTGAGATTCATGGCCTGGTAGGAATTTCCCACCTGCATCAGGTCAAGCTGCTTGATGTGATGGCGTCCGGTCATCACTTTAATGCCGCGGGCTACGTTGAACGGAATGGTGAGATTACGCGCGATGGCGTTCCATGTGCCTGTGGGAATGATGCCGAGAGGAACAGGTGAGTGGACCATACCCGCGGATACCGCAGCGATGGTGCCGTCACCGCCTACTGCGACAACAAGGTCAACACCGTCTGCCAATGCTTCGCTGACCAGGAGTGGGATGGTATCTTCAGCCCCGGTGACATGAATGCGTGTATTCCAACCAGAAGCGTTAAAGCGGTTCTCGATGTGGCGCTGCAGGATCTGGGCGTTGGTGAGTCCGGCAACCGGATTCAGCACAATGAACGCGGTTGGATTTAGAGCTGGATTTGTTTTCAATCTCCCTCAGTATTCTTCCGTTAGTTGTATTATAAGAGATATGTCCGTGGATTAAGAGATGGCATTTTCAAGGCGCGAAAGACTGCAACAGGGTGAAGGACCATGCACAACAGCAATTTATTACCTGAAAAATTGAAAACCGGTGATGTGATCGGGATCGTGTCGCCCTCCGAACCGGTTCGCACGGAACAGGAGGCGCATTACGCCGCGGGAGTTGCCTGGCTGGAAAGGTTGGGATTCACCGTCAGGGAGGGGAGATATGTACGGGTAATGCCGTCCGGAAAAGATCCTGATGGCGTGCAGAAAGCGGCAGATCTCAATGGTATGTTTGCCGACCCTGAGGTAAAAGGGATCATCTGCTCGCAGGGCGGAGACAGCGCCCAGGAGTGCCTGCCTTACATCGATTGGGATTGCATCAGGAACAATCCCAAGATATTCACCGGCATCAGCGACATCACTGTGCTGCTGAATGCCATTTACCGGGAAACCGGGCTGGTGACCTTCCACGGTAACGATGTGGTCTGGGGGTTGGGCCGGAAACCGCATGTTTATGATCGAAGCGAATTTGTCAACCGGTTCATGGAAGGCGTTATCGGAGATATACCGGCGTACCGGCAGAGGCTGGTGGTGCGCAGTGGTAGCGCAGAAGGCAGGCTATTCGGTGGCAACCTGCGTTGCCTGCTCAAGCTGGCTGGCACAGAATACTTCCCGAATATGGAGGGAGCGATCCTCTTCATGGAAGCTTTGAGGGTTACGCCTGAAACCATTGAGGCATATTTTGAGGTCTTGCAACGGGAGGGGGTGTTCGATCAGATCAACGGAGCCATCGTGGGTTATATTCACAGCGCACAGAAAAGAGGCGGCCTGGCAAGCCCGATGGAAGAGATCCTGGCACACAAGAGCGCGGGGTATGATTTTCCCATCCTTAAAGTGAATGATTTCGGGCACAACTGCCCCAACACGGTGCTGCCGGTGGGGGTTCATGCCAGGGTGGATTGCGGGGATCTTTCGGTCGAACTGCTGGAGAAGTACGTGCAGTAGGTTAGTTATTGAGTAAGAAATCAGTGAACCAAAACGATAATTGGTGAATTTCTGCCAGGTTGTTAGGGAGAATTTCGGGTATTAAAACAAGACTAATAAGATATATATTGACTTAATATATTACGAGTCGTATACTCTAATAAGACTAATCAATCCGAATTACCTTTACAAAGCTTGACCCATATTATTGTTTTCAGGAGTCTACATGAACAATACCGAGCATACTCAGCAGTT
>CAYWVP010000002.1:11779-13008 GCA_964461605.1 uncultured Anaerolinea sp. | reverse complement strand
GAGAGCCAGGTAAAGCAATTACTGAAGGTCAACCGTTACGACGATTCAACCGGCGAGCTGGTATTCACGGAACCGGAAGTGATCTCTTTCGAAAACCAGGTCGCCGTATGGACCGAATACTTCAAATCGCCTATGAATAACGCGGGTATGCAGGCAAATCTCATCACCGATCCCGATGAACTGGAGGACCTGACCGCCTTCTTTGCCTGGACCTCCTGGGTGTCGGTGGCTAACCGCCCGGATAAACCATATTCTTACACCAACAATTTCCCCTACGATCCATCTGTTGGTAATGTGTTAACCACGGACACCATACTCTGGAGCGCCCTCAGCCTGATCGCGTTGTTGGGTGGAACCGGGCTGGTCTTGTTTGCCTTCGGGCGCTGGGATTACCTGGGATGGAAGAATAAGAAGGACACAGGGGAAAGGGACCTGTCAGAACCGATCCTGGCGCCGGCGTCGGCCACGCAAAGAGGGACGATCAAATACTTTGTTGTGGTCGGGCTGCTCTTCCTGGCTCAGGTGGGGGTAGGCGCGTTGATCGCGCATTATCGCGCGGATCCGGGTTCATTCTATGGCATTGACCTGTCCACGATCCTGCCGAGCAACCTGGTGCGCACCTGGCATTTGCAGTTGGCGATCTTCTGGATTGCGACCTCTTACGTGGCGGGAGCGCTTTTCCTCGCGCCCTTCCTCAGCGGCAAAGATGCTCCCAGGCAAAACATTGGGATCAATATCCTTTTCGCCGCGCTGGTGGCCGTTGTGGGCGGCAGCCTGATTGGAGAATGGCTTGGGATAAACAACAAGCTGGGTGATCTCTGGTTCTGGTTGGGCAACCAGGGTTGGGAATACCTGGAACTGGGGCGTGTGTGGCAGGTGCTGCTGGCAATTGGTCTGCTGCTGTGGTTGTTCCTGTTGATTCGGGCATTGAAGGGCGCCAGTCAGCACCCGGGGCGCAAGGAGATCGCGCAGCTGTTCATATTTGCGGCTATCGGAATCCCCCTGTTTTACGTGCCAGCCATGTTCTTTAACACTACCACGAACTTCACCGTGGTGGATACCTGGCGCTTCTGGATCATTCACTTGTGGGTGGAGGGTTTCTTTGAACTTTTCGCCACCGTAATGGTCGCGATCATCTTCTTTGTGCTGGGCATCGTTTCCAAAAAGACGACCTTGCGTGTGATCTACCTGGATGCCATCCTCTACCTGGCGGGTGGTTTGGTGGGCAC
>CAYWVP010000002.1:7399-11679 GCA_964461605.1 uncultured Anaerolinea sp. | reverse complement strand
TGCGCCATGTGCAGGATGATAGCGCGTGGAAGAAAGTGGAAAAATTTGTGAAGGTGGGCTTTTGGGGTTTGAACATCGGACTGCTGTTGATGACCATCCTCTCGCTCTTCCCGGGCGGCGTTCTACAGCTCATCGATGTGATCAACAATGGCTACTGGCACGCACGCTCACCAGAATTCCTCAATACGAAACTGATGAAAAACATTGAGTGGATCCGCATGTTCCCGGACCTGATCTTCGCCATAGGCGGCGCGATCCCGATCTTCATTGCCGCGCTGCTGACGTATTTAAATCTGCGTAAACGTGCTCTCCCGGTTGCGAAACCCACTGATCTGCAATAGGGGCTGCCGGAAAGCGGGTTCCTTTGAACAAATCAATCAATGGGTGCCATCAGAAATGATGGCACTTACGAAAATGACTCGTGACCTGGTTGGAGAGGAAAAATGAGAAGAATGCAAACTGTAATTACGGCACTGATGATCCTGTTCCTGGTGACCGCCTGCGCAGGGGAAGCTGAAAACCAGTCAAGTACCGGGCCGGCCATTATAGACCCGGCCACAGCTGAACCGGCATTGGTGCAGGAAAACCAGGTAAACACAGATCAGGATGACCGCTTCCGTGCAACACCGGGGCCTGATGGTGGCGTGGAGCTTGATTGGGAGGAATTCGATGACGCGGAAAACTACCTGCTTGAATTGCAGGTAGGCGGCAGCGAATTTATCCCTCTGACTGTTTTGGCGGGGGATACGTTTACCTACGAAGATGTGGATGTCCCGGCAGACACCGAGTTTGTCTATCGGCTCATCGTAATTAACGGCGGGGAAAAGGGAGAAAGCCTGACCGCGGCGGTAACGACCTCTCCGCAGATTCCTGATCCGCTCAAGGTGACCCTTGAATTTGATATGTCACAACCGCTGTATGATTTCAGCAATACAGACGCTGAAAATTTTGACCCAAGCGTGTTGATGGATCTTTTCCCCACTGACGAATCCGGAGAACCTGCAGCATTTGACCCCAGCCTGTTCAATCCCTCACCGATCTTTGAAACCGCTTTGATCGGTCCCGAGGGGGGCGAGGTGTCAGTGAGCGGCTCGAACGGAGTTGTGTACACCTTGTCGGTGCCGCAAGGCGCGTTGATGTTCGAGGTGCCCGTGACGCTAAAACCGGTCAGCGCCATCCCGGACCTGCCTTTGAGCGGTGGAATGGATGCCGCGGTGATGATCGAACCGGAAGGAATCCCGCTCCTCGCTCCGGCGACCCTGACCATCTTCGCCCCGGAAGGATTTACCGGGTCGACTGGTGAACTGGACCTGGGTTTTTCCTTCGAGGGTGAAGGGGGTGAATTCCATCTCTACCCGCTGGTGGAGGATGGTGAACAGGCGCGAACAGCGGTGAGAATGGCCAAGACCGCGCCAAAACCCAAAATCGCCGGACCGCTGGCACAGATCGCCCAACAGCAGCTGGACCAGTTCGCGGGATTCGGTAAAGGTAGTGGATCGAAAGAGGATATCAAAAAAGTCAGCAAACGATCCCCCGGCAAGGTAAAGAACAGGACTACGGCCAGCGTGGCCGCCGCAAAACACGCAGATAAATTCGTGCAACCGCTTGAAGACGCGTTCGACGAAGAGTTAACTCCATTGATGACACCGCAGGAACTGGCTATGGCGAAGCTGGGTGAAGCGGTGCGGCAGATGGCTGAGAAAGCCGGTAACATGAGTCAATTAATGGACGCTCTGGAGGAATTCCAGGTTTATTATCAGAACGGCGGTGATAAATATAACAAGAATCTGAATGACCGCATTCTGGACGCTCTGGTGAAAGCCACTTACAACCTGCTGCAGAAAAATATGGGTAAATGTATGGCAGCCGAGGACCTGAAAGCACAGGCATTGGTGGAGCGTATGGTAAACGGGAAGGGGGCGGCGATCCAGGCGATCAGTGCGAGGTTCAAGGAAAAGTACGGCGATCAGCTGCTGCAAGATTTATTTAACGGAATGAAGCCCTGCACCTATGAGTTGGGATTCAAATCTTCGCTCTCTTACAGTGCAGAGGGCAGCACCTGGTTCACCAGTACTGAAGTGAACCCATTCCCGCTTTACCCGCTCTATTCAGCCGGCGACCTGTTCCTGTTTGGCAGCGGACCAATGAAGCAGACCCAATCGATCAGCGGGACCTGCAGTGCACCTGTCAGCCAGTATGATGACCTCAGGTTTGTTGTGCAAAAATTGGAACCGGAATTCGACAGTAGTGGTCTGCTGGTGGATTTTGCTTTGACCCGATACTTTGTCAGCGGCATGGAGCAATTGAAAGGTGTCGATGTTGCGGGGGATGATTGCATCCGATCCATCAGTTACGCAGGCGGGGGTGATTTCTGGTCGGCGTTTTTCACCATGTCCCGTGCCACAAATGGACAATTTGAACTGCGTAATTGGGATGTCAAAGGAGATATTGTCAACGGGACCGCTGTTACAGCAAAGTGGGAGTCGGTGCGTGGCTCATTCAGCCCGATGGGAGAGCCCGGAACGATGAGCGAGGACTCCAAATTCACACTGCAGATCAAGAAGATCAAGTGATCCTTCAGTTTTAACGCATACGGGCAGACCTGAATGAGGCTGCCCGTTTTATTATTGTTCGGATTACGGTTGTTGAACGATCACAGCGGAAGCCGGGTCAAGGGATTGGATAATTTGACGGATACGCTCAACCAGTTCAGCCGCACCGCGGTAAGTCGTACCGGGATCGTAAAACAAGGTGCAGGTATCGTCATCAGCATAGGTGATGATGATGTTCATGGTCTCACCGCCATCAGGCGGGTCAGCAGATTCCACCCGTTCGTACTCACGGCAGCGTTTTTCGGCAGCCAGGTCGAAAAGCTCTTGTTGCAACTGCTTATCCAAAGGGTACGCCCATTGACCCTCAATGATCTGAGTATCAGCTGATTTGCCGCGCCTGGTTAGAGTGAGCCTTTGCGGGGTGATCAAATACTCTGAGTGAGACTGCATTTCCGGTAGGATGGAACCCGAATCAATAATGCAAGTGATGCTGGAGATATTTTTCATGGTGTCTCCCGTGCTGCATGCGGCCAGTGATAACAGGAATAATAAAATGCAAGAAAGAAGGCGAAGGAATGGACGGTACAGCATGATCTCTACAGGTTCCCGGTTCACGCAGGTTGTAAGTAATTGGAAAGACGGTTATTCTCTTTGTCGTTTATGCATCGTGGACATTAGACCGATGAGACGCGACACAACCATGGCAACGTAACCCACACCGCAGAACTGCTCCAGCATGGCCAGCACACGAGCGGGAGAGGAAACGGGCATGATGTCACCCAAACCGGTGGCGGATAAGTTGGTGAAGCTGAGGAAAAGCAGCTCAAGGAAGGTAGGTGCGCGACCCGGTGCAGAGGTATTTATGATACTACCGGGATCCCACATAAGGCTGACGTAATACGCGTGCGCGAAACCCCAGGCGAGCAGCGTGAAGGTGGCACCAACAGCAAACAACTCGTCGGTGGTGACGGTGGTATCTTCCAGCATGTAGGCGATCAGCGTGCCGGTCGTATAAAAGTAGAGTAACGCTTCAAGGATGGAGGCGATAATGATCAGCACGGGGTGATCTATGATCGCCGCAAGCAACGAAAACAAAATGGCGGGAACCGCTATGATCCAGGCCATCCATTGCACCCTGGCGCTGCTGGTGACCACCCACAATACAAGCAGCAGCACAACCAGTCCGAAAGCACTGATCAGCAGGCGATGCCCCTCACGGCCATCAAAAACAGCATAAAAGATCAACAGGATGAATTGGGCGGCCAACAGAAACGCGGAGGGATGGTGGCTGAGTAATTCCTGCCTGAGCGTGGTGAATTTTGAATTAATGCTCATAATCAGCTCAATTATAGCGGACATCGTGACATGAGGCTTATAAAATGACCCGTATCTGACGGCATCTTTGTCGCCATGATTTATTTGTTATACTCACTGGTGGACGTTGGTCACATGAACCAGAAATGGAGGATACATGACCGAATTATTTCTTGAAAATATCTCAGCCAGTGGATTTGACTGGTATGCCTGGGTCATCCTGCCGCTGATCATTTTTGTCGCCAGAATCTTTGATGTGACCCTGGGGACGATTCGCATCATTTTCGTGGCGCGCGGTAAGCGCAATCTCGCGCCGGTGTTGGGATTCTTCGAAGTGCTGATCTGGATCGTGGTTATCAGCCAGCTGGTGCAAAACCTGGAAAGTTTTACCGCCTACATCGGTTATGCAGCCGG
>CAYWVP010000002.1:5755-7299 GCA_964461605.1 uncultured Anaerolinea sp. | reverse complement strand
GCGGTTAGATACCCGGTCACCTTTAGAGAGTTATGTTTTTCCGCCAGGATCGAATAGGCTTTCCCGAGGTACTCATCCCTTTCCTTCCATTCCGAGGCTTTCAATACACGATCCAATAATGGAAGCAGTTGTGAAGCGACCGGTAACCGGGTGAAAGCAGTGCCCAGCCATTTGCTGTAGGGGGCGTAGCGTTTTTCCATCAGGAACGCCAGGCGCATTAACCGCTGTATTTGTCGGGAAGCAACGATGCGGGAGCCGAGATCATCACCCACAGACCCGCACCTGCCGGTAAATGGCTCCTCTTCAGCGATCATCTTCCACTGGCTTGCCATCAGCCATAACCACACTTCGTGCGGGAAGTAAGCCAGTTTCTGCCGGATCTTCGCGATTCCCAGGCCGTCATGAAAGATCCTGCCGGAAGTCGCGCCTAATAGCCGGTTTTCAGAAATGGTCAGCCATTGCTGATGGGTGATCTCCATGGCAGGATCCCAGCCGAGATAATTCAGAAAAAATGAGGTTGGTGTGTGGTATTCGATCAATGGCTCGACACGGCCGGATTGTTTAACCTCCTGTACCCGCACGCCATCATCCTGCGCGTCGGGCGGGCTGAAGTTCACCGAGCAGCCTTTGTACAGGTAAGGGAAACGCGAGGAGAACAGCTCGGTGAGCCGTGATTTGTTCACCTCAAAATCAACTGAGGGAAGGAATAATTGAAAACGCGGTCCCCACATGTGATCGGTGGACATTTCATCATCGAAACCGAGTACATCCGAGCCGTGCCCGATCAGGCCGGCTGAGTACTGCAGGGATGGAAACTCCGTAGCGAGCAAGGGTCTGGCGATCTCATTGAAAAAAGATTCGCATAGATCAAGACCGTGTAGAAATTTATCCATTCTCAAGCCTTCCTTTCAACCTGTTGGACCGGGATCACAGGAGCTTGTGATTAATTGCCGATGTGAAAAACCTGCTTTCATATTATCACGACCATTAATTAAACATACAAAAAGGACAGTCTGAAAAAGACTGTCCTTTTAAGTCTAGAGTGAAAAACCTACTTGACCTTATCCAGAGAAATACCCATCGCGTCAGCCACGCCCTTGCCATAGGCGGGATCAGCCTTGAGGCAGTTGCCAATGTGGCGGATCTTGATGAACTCGGGCACACCGTCCATGTTGCGGGCAGTGTTCTCGAAAAGCACCTGCTGCTGTGCCTTGCTCATCAGGCGGAAGAGCTTACCGGGTTGGGTGTAGTAATCGGAGTCATCCGCGCGGGCGTCCCAGTTATCGGCTGCGCCAGAGAGTTCCAGCGGGGGTTCCTTGAATTCGGGTTGGGCTTCCCACTCGCCAAAGCTGTTGGGGGTGTAGCCGAGGGTGGCGCCGTGATTGCCATCCACGCGCATCTGGCCGTCGCGATGAGAGGCGTGCAACGGGGCATTTTTGGGGTGGTTGACGGGGATCTGGTGGTGGTTGACACCCAGGCGGTAGCGCTGGGCATCACCGTAGGAGAAGAGACGGCCTTGCAGCATTTTATCCGGGGAGAAACCG
>CAYWVP010000002.1:0-5745 GCA_964461605.1 uncultured Anaerolinea sp. | reverse complement strand
CATCCTGGAAGTAATTCTCCGGGTTGCGGTTCAGTTCCATGATACCCACCTCGATCAGGGGGAAGTCCTTCTTAAACCAGACCTTGGTCAGGTCGAAGGGATTGTAGGGCACCTTCCTGGCCTGTTCTTCGGTCATCACCTGGATGTACATCTTCCAGCGCGGGAAATCGCCTTTGGCAATGCTGTCGAACAGGTCGCGCTGATGGCTCTCGCGGTCCTTGGCGACAACAGTTTCAGCTTCATGGTCAGTCAGGTTCTCGATGCCCTGCATGGTTCTGAGGTGGAACTTGACCCATACGCGTTCATTTTTCTCGTTGATCATGCTGAAGGTGTGGCTGCCGAAGCCGTGCATGTGGCGGTAGGAGGAGGGGATACCACGGTCGCTCATGACAATGGTGACCTGGTGCAGTGCTTCCGGCAGGGATGACCAGTAATCCCAGTTGTTGGTGGCAGAGCGCAGGTTGGTTTGCGGGTCGCGCTTGACCGCGCGGTTGAGATCGGGGAACTTGTGCGGGTCGCGGATGAAGAAGACGGGGGTGTTGTTGCCCACCAGGTCCCAGTTGCCTTCTTCGGTGTAAAACTTCATGGCGAAGCCGCGGATATCGCGCTCAGCGTCAGCAGCACCGCGCTCACCGGCAACGGTGGAGAAGCGCACGAAGCAATCAGTCTCCTTGCCGACTTTGGAGAAGATACTGGCGCGAGTGTATCTGGTGATGTCATTGGTGACGGTGAACTTGCCGAAAGCACCGGATCCCTTGGCGTGCATGCGGCGTTCCGGAATGACCTCGCGGTCAAAATGCGCCAGCTTTTCCAGATACCAGACGTCCTGGAGCAGCATGGGTCCGCGCGGACCCGCGGTCATCGCGTTATCGTTTTCAGGTACCGGCGCGCCAGCAGCGGTGGTCAATTTGGTCAACTTCTTTTTGTCTTTCATTGTTCATCTCCCTTTTCTAATTTGATTTGGTTGGTGCAATCAGGACAAATACCAGTAAAGATGATGTTCCTGTGGGTAATTTGATAATTCTCGAGTTCTTCGATATTTAGACCCTCCAGCTTGAAAGGAAAATTGCGGATGACTCCACATCTTTCACATTTGAAATGCCCATGAGGTACAAGCTTCAATTCGTAGCGGGTTTCAACGCCATCAATGCTCATGCAATTGACCAGCCCGTGTTCACTGAACGAGTGCAGCGTGTTGTAAACAGTTGCCCGGGATAAAGTGGGAATCTCTGGCGAGAGAGCAGCGAATATCTCTTCAGCGGTGGGGTGAGTCTTATTGTGCTGGTGCAGGTACTCCATCACCTTGAGCCTTTGAAAAGAAGGGCGGATCCCTTTTGATTCCAACTCGGCTTTGATCTGATTGATGTCGTAGGTCAGCATTATGTATCATTTCTATAATTAGAATTGTTCTAATATTATATGAATTATTGTTTGTTTTGTCAACCCCTTCTTACAAATACATTTGGAATTGTTGGGCAGGGTGGAGCAGCTATTTTGTTACTATTATTCTTAATAATTATTACAAAAAATATTGCCAACACATGACTAATAAGATAAAATATATCGGATTATTTATTCCGAATTATCTGCCACAAAAGGATAAGTGTATGAGCGAATTGATCAACAACAAACAAAAACGGATCGAGGTGATGAAGAGCCTGATCCGTCAGCTGCACCAGGGGGTAGCCGAGGATCGCATCAGGACGCAGCTCGAAACCCTGCTGGATGAAGCTGATTACAATGATGTCTTTGTGATGGAAGTCCAGTTGATCCAGGAAGGTATCCCGGCTGAAGTTGTGCAGGACCTGTGCGATACGCATACGAGGGTACTCAAGAAGCACCTCGACCTGCAGGAAACACCGCAAACCATACCAGGTCACCCGGTGCACACTTTCATTGAAGAGAACCGCGAACTTACCAGGATCACCACCCAGGTACGCCAGATCATGGGGCAGATCGCGTCGCTGCCCGCTGACACCGATGTCTCTGTGCAAATGGGGGTCATCCACCAGCTGCTGAACGACCTGATGGATGTGGAAAAGCATTACCGGCGCAAGGAGAACCTGCTCTTCCCGTATTTTGAAAAAAATAACCTGCCCGGACCCCCGTCTGTGATGTGGGGCAAGCACGATGAGGTGAGGGAAATGTTGAAGACCACCCTCGGAGGACTGCAGGAGGTTTCGCAATTCACCGCCGGCGAAGCCAATGGATTCAACCAGTTCAGCGTGGCAATGGTGCTGGACGGGATTGATGACATGATCTACAAGGAAGAGAAGATCCTCTTCCCCACTGCGTTGGACCTGCTAAACGAGCGTGATTGGTACGAGATCTACTTGCAGAGTGACGAGCTGGGGTACTGCCTGTATGCACCGCAATTTGTGTGGACACCTGAAGGTGATTTTGCACAAGAAATGCGCAAGCCCGAAAACCGAGATGGCAGGGTACAGATGCCGACCGGCACGTTCAGTGTGGATGAATTGATCGGTCTGTTTTCAACATTGCCTTTCGATGTGACCTTCGTGGATAAGGATGACACCGTGCGCTACTTCAGCCCCGGCAAGGAGCGTGTTTTCGAACGCACCCGCGCCATCCTGGGGCGTAAGGTGCAGTACTGCCACCCGCCCAAGAGCGTGCACATTGTCAACAAGATCGTCGCGGACTTTAAAGCCGGCAAACAGGAACGCGCCCGGTTCTGGATCAACATGGGCGAAAAGCTGGTTTACATAGTTTATTACGCCGTGCGCACTGAAAAAGGCGAGTACATGGGCACCCTGGAGATCACCCAGGACGTGAGCGAGATCCGCCAGCTGGAAGGCGAGCGCCGGTTGCTGGCCTATGATGAAAGCGGACCGGAGTCCGTGTAAGCGGCGATTAAAGGAGACTGATCAATGGAAATAACGGCTAAATCAAAATTACTGGATGTGCTGAACGATTATCCCCAACTTGAGGAACAGATCATCCAGGCGGCCCCTGTCTTTCAAAATCTCAAGAATCCGATCCTGCGCCGGACGGTAGGGAGAATGGCGACCGTTGAAAAAGTTGTGCAAATCGGCGGGCTTGACCTGACCACCTTCATCAACCTGCTGCGCAGACAGGTGGGGCAACCGGAATTGTTGCCGCCAGACCTGGTCATTCCGGCGATGGACAGCCGACCGGTGATGGTGGAACCCGAGTGGACAAAAGGAGAGCCGCAGTTCGTTGTGGATGGCAAGGAATTGCTTGCCAGTGGTGGAGTGCCTGTAAACCGGGTGAACGAATTGCTCCCCCAACTTGAAGCGGGCAGGTACCTGTTGCTGGTAACGGATTTTGAACCCACCCCGATGATCGATGCGGTAAAATTGCAGAAGCGTGAGACCTATCATAAGATTGACCCAATGGATCCAACCAGGCATTTGACGTATATTCGCTAAGGTTACGTTCGATGACAGCAAAAAAGGAGCGAAACAACTTCGCTCCTTTTTTAAATTCAATCCTTGTTTTCAACCAGATGATTTTTTTCCAGATTTATTGGACGTCAAGTTTTCCTGAACCCTGAAAACGGTAATCCGGTGGATCAGGTCATAGGGGATGGGATGGTCAAGCGGGAACTGGGCTGCGCCTTTGCTGGTCTTATAGGCGCTGAGCTCTTTGGCGAAATGCTCGATGCCCGAAGGGGCGGGGTAGAACCCGATGTGATGTTTTTGCGCAGCAAAATGGACCAGGTTGCCGTGCAGGTAGAAGGTTGGCATCTGGTAGCTGATCTTCTCCACGGCTTGCGGGGCGGCTGCGCGGATGACGGCGCGAATCCGCTGCAGGATATCCTGGATATCTGCCGGGTATTGTGCGATGTAGCCATCGATCGAATCGGGTGCGTTTTCCGTGGTTTGCATGGAGTCTCCTCAGGTCAGCTCTTTGATTTGAACACTTTTTTCTTTTTGATCGTTCCATCAGGATCATAGCTCGTCCACTCACCGCTCTTTTTCCCATTGGTGAAATCCCCTTCGTCCGATAGTTGACCGTTTGGATAATAGCGCTTCCAGGTGCCGGTTTGCACATAACGGTTAAAATATCCGGTTTGCCACAAAGATCCCTGTTCACGCCACCATTCCCAATACCCGTCCATTTCTCCCTCAACGAAGTTACCTGCTGCTCTGGGTCCACCGTTGCGGTAGAAGAGTTTCCACAATCCGTGCCGTTTTCCATTAACAACCGGTCCCTCTGCAGAGAGCTTCCCGTCGGTAAAGAATTCATGTCGGATTCCGTTCGTGTCAACATATTTAGACTGCTGCATTTTTCTCCTTCCGGATCAATATGACCTGGTTGTCAGGTCAACCCGGTTCCTTCATGTGCCTTTTCCAGCGTCTCAATATCGATCTTGACCATTTTGAGCATGGCGTTCCTGACGCGAGCCGCCTTGACCGGGTCAGGGTCATTCATTAACTTGATCAGAATGGATGGGATGATCTGCCAGGTAAGACCGTATTTGTCCTTCAGCCAGCCGCATTGCAGCGCTTCGCCCCCATCCAATAGCGCTTCCCACAGGCGGTCCACTTCCCGCTGGTCTGCGCAATCCACGAAGAGAGAGATCGCTTCGGTAAACTTGAAGTGCGGTCCGCCGTTGAGCGCGAGGAAATCCTGTCCATCAAGGGTAAAGCTTACGATCATCACTTTACCAACGAGCTCTGGCTCGGTTTCATCTCTATAGCTGATCTCGTTAATCTTTGAGTTCTTGAACAACGACACGTAATAATTCGCCGCTTCCAGCGCCTGATCGTCAAACCATAGATATGGGGTGATTTTTTGCATTTTTACTTACCTCCTGCTTCTGTTTCGATTATAGAAGATTTGGCAGTAAAAAACAAGACTAAAATAGTCCGAATAACCCGGGTGATCAAGGATCGGGCATTTACTGATGTGAAGATGTATTAGACTGTTGGTTTATCCGCGATCCACAGCCAGCCGTTTTTTTCCAGGGTCTCAAACACCGGCAGCGCTTTCTCACGCGCGATCGCTCCCAGCATTTTGCTCATTACCGGCGGCCAGGGTGACCATTCCTTCACATCGCCGCTCTCAAGGTCAAAAGCCGAATGATGGAATGGGCAGACTATGGCGTGGTCTTCAGTTAACTTACCCTTCTTAAGGGGAAATCTCATGTGCGGGCACTGATTATCTACAGCGAAAAACTTACCGTCTGTGTGAATGACCAGTACTTTGTACTCACCCACTTCAACCACCTTGCGCGTATCCTCTGGAACTTCGTCAACCGGAAAGACCCTGGTCAGTGGCATGCCTAACTCCTTATTAAGTATTTTGATTTTTTGTATTACACGAAACCTTTCATCTGTCAGCCGATGAAATCCAGCGTAGCGCAAGCTTACCAGTAATGATGCACGAGCCCCTGTATGTGTTGTTCATAGATGGCGCGCGCCGCTTTCATTACATCGCCGGAAATCGCGGGCAGGTCAGCCGCGGAGAAATTCTCTTCAGCCTGCGTAGGGCGCTTGGCGCCGGGAATGGCGCAGGTGACCGCGTCGAACATCAAGATCCAGCGCAACGCGAACTGCGTGAGGCTCATACCGGGCGGGCAGATCATTCTCATTTCTTCAACTGCCCTTAACCCTGTTTCATAATCCACCCCGGAGAAGGTCTCGCCGCGGTCAAACGCCTCGCCCTGGCGGTTGAAAGCGCGGTGATCATCTGAGGTGAACTTTGACTCGCGGGAAAATTTTCCCGTTAACATGCCGGAGGAAAGGGGCACGCGCGCCA
>CAYWVP010000001.1:10877-39178 GCA_964461605.1 uncultured Anaerolinea sp. | reverse complement strand
AAAAAAATCCCGCCATCACGGCGGGATTTGAATGTGCATACGGGTGTAACTAGCTAACTACGACCACGTTGCTGGCCTGAAGGCCCTTGGGTCCTTTTTCGATCGCGAATTCGACCTTCTGACCTTCTTCAAGGTTGCGATAACCGTCGCCCTGAATAGCAGAGAAGTGGACGAAAACGTCCTCTCCACCCTCACGGGAGATGAAACCATAACCTTTGGTTCCGTTGAACCATTTGACTGTACCGACGATACGTTCTGACATTTCTTTTGCCTCCTATAGCAAATCTTACAATATTCGGATTGGTTCGTTCTGTCGGAGCAGTCAAATAAAAACAGCCATGGAGCTATTTCGCTTCAGGCTGTGCTTATTACATCCAGCAAGAACTACTTTGCATCCTACATATCCAAATTTATCATAATAAATTTCTGCTGTCAAGACTAAAACATGAGGAATATTGGAAATTCCTCATGTTTTTGACCTGAAATCTTCAATTCGTTCCCATTTATGCATCAGCGAGAAGTTCTTTAGCCTTTTTCGTCTGTTTTCCACGTTCTTCTGTATTGAGAATCTTTTTCCTTATGCGGAAATTCAGTGGAGTGACTTCCAAAAGCTCATCCTCAGCCAGGTATTCGATCGCCTGATCCAAACTCATTTGTTGAGGTGGCGTGAGGCGGATCTCAATGTCTTTGTTGGATGATCGCATATTGGTTAGATGTTTCTTTTTACACACATTTACAGAAAGATCATCCGGGCGTTGTGTTTCACCAATTACCATTCCTTCGTACACATCCACACCCGCACCGATGAACAAGACTCCCCGCTCTTCTGCATTTTTTAGCCCAAAGGTTGAAGTGATGCCCGTCTCCCAGGCCACAACTGAGCTTGAAGATCGTGAAGTGATCGGACCTGAGTAAGGATAATAACCATGGAACAATGAATTTAAGATGCCCGTGCCGCGCGTAATGGTGAGGAACTGGTACCGAAAACCCAATAAACCCCTGGTGGGCACAATATACTGCAGATGTACTGTGTTGTCCGGATTGTTTTGCATATTGAGCATTTTTCCCTTGCGATTGCCCAACATCTCCACCACTGACCCCACTGATTCCGGACTCGTATCAATATGCAGATCTTCGAAAGGCTCAAGTAACTCACCGTCATTACCCTGCTTGAGGATCGCCTCAGGTTTTGAAACCTGGAACTCGTATCCTTCTCTGCGCATTGTTTCAATGAGGATGGCGAGGTGCAGTTCTCCCCTACCCGATACCAGGAAAGCATCCGGAGTTTCGGTATCATCTACGCGCAACGCTACGTTATTTTTCAGCTCATCGTAAAGGCGTTCCCGCAACTTCCTCGATGTGCTCCACTTCCCCTCCCTGCCGGTAAAGGGTGATGTGTTGACACTGAATGTCATGCGGACTGTCGGCTCTTCAACGTGAATGACCGGTAATGCCACTGGTTCGTTTATATCTGCCAGCGTTTCACCGATCTCAATACCCTCCAAACCACCTATCGCTACGATATCGCCAGCCAAAACGCGATCAACTTCTACTTTTTCAAGGCCCTGGTAGGTGTACAAATAACGTGCTTTTTCACTCAGCACAGTCCCGTTTTTCTGGATGCGGGCTATTGGTTGACCGGCTTTGATCTCTCCCGAATGCACACGACCGACAGCGGTTACACCGCGATAATCATCGTAGCCGAGATTGGTCACCAAAATTTGTAAAGGAGCTTCCATATCTACAACTGGCGCGGGAATCGTGTCGAGGATGGCTTTAAAGAGCGGTTGGAGGTCACTTTCCAGTTGATGGGTGTTACCGGATTGTTGTGTGATCGCGTTCGCATAAATGATCGGAAAATCTGCCTGGTCATCATTTGCGCCTAATTCCACAAACAGATCAAATGTGAGGTTTACCGCGCGTTCAGCATCAGCGTCCTTGCGGTCCATCTTATTGATCACCACTATCGCCCGATGACCCATCTCAAGCGCTTTTTTAAGGACAAACCGGGTCTGAGGCATTGGGCCTTCGGCTGCATCTACGAGCAGCAGCACACCATCAACCATGTTCATGACGCGCTCAACCTCACCGCCAAAATCGGCATGACCTGGTGTATCCACAATATTTATTTTGACCATTTCACCACTAAGCAGATCCGGGATGATAATGGCTGTATTTTTTGCCAGGATCGTTATGCCACGCTCACGCTCCAGGTCATTTGAATCCATTACCCTTTCGATCACTTGCTGGTTATCGCGGAAAACGCGCGCCTGTTTTAACAAACCATCCACCAGCGTTGTCTTACCGTGGTCAACATGCGCAATAATCGCAATATTTCGAATATCTTTTCTTTCAGTTTTCATACCAATTCACCTGATCCTGTCCATCGAAAAAACGAACAAGGATGAATATTATCAGACAGAAAGCTTATTGAACAGGTATGAATAGTTCTCAGGTAAAATTGTAGCGTGAATAATCGAAAATCAGGCAAGCAACACAAACTATTAGGGTTGGCTTTAGGCGGCGGCGGGGCCAGGGGTCTGGCCCATATCGGTGTATTAAAGGTATTAAACAGAAACGGAATTAAGATTTCTTATCTATCCGGCTGTAGCATGGGTGGAATTATTGCGTCAACTTATGCGATCGGTTTACCGATAGAAGAAATTGAGAGTATTGCCAGACGCTTGAATAACAAACGCGAGATTCTAAAACTGGTGGACCGCACGCCGAACCGGCGAGGTTTGCTGGCTGGCAGGAATATCAGAAAATATCTTTCCAACCACATCGATCCATCAGCGCAAATCGAAGACGCGCTGATCCCGCTTGTCATGAACGCGGTGGACCTGATCTCCGGAAAAGAAATACTCCTGGATAAAGGTAATCTGTTGGATAGCATCATGGCAACGACAGCAGTACCAGGTTTTTTCCCGCCGGTAGAAATGGGACCTTACCGCCTTGTGGATGGGGGCGTTTTGAATGACGTGCCGGTAAAGCATCTGAAAGGAACAATGGCTGAGGTGATCCTTGCGGTTGAAGTCCATCAACGAAACCAGGATAATGATTCACCAATCGATTCCCACCGGTACGAACACATCCCTTTGCCATTACCGGGAATTGTGCAGGATTTTTATCGCGTGGAGATGATCATGACCAGTACCCTGGTTGAAAAGAACCTGCAGGAATTTCCACCGGATATTATGGTCAGTCCATCAATACCTGATGACATTACTTCCCTGTTCGGTTTCAACCGGGTAAATGAAATTATTCGGGCAGGAGAAGAAGCGATGGAAGACAAACTCTCTGAACTACTCCATCTCCTCGATCTCTAGGCTCACCGTTTCATTCCAAATTTTAGAAAAATTAAATAAGCGCCAACCAGGATCAAGCCAATTGAACCGGTATTGCCCAGAAAGCCTAGGGCATTTTCCGGATTACCTCCAATATATAATCCTGATCCCACCATCAATAAAATTCCACCGGGGATCAACGGCCACCAAACGAAACGTTTATTCATAATCCTGGAAAAGACGGTGATTAAAACCCACCCTAATGCAAACCAGACCAGCATGATGCCGGTCTTCTGCAGTCCCCCCGGTGTTTCAGGGTTGCTCCAGCCGAAATAGACCCCTGCACCTGTGGCGATTAACAGCGCACCCGGAACGATCAACGCCATCCGGCCGGAAAAACCTCCCCATAAAAGGAAAACAACACCGATGGCTACAGAAAGATAAAATACGAAGATGAGCAGGGTAAATTGTTGCGATAAAAATATTATCGTGAGCGAAGCCAAAATGAACGAAACAAATAACGCCCACCAGGCTTTCTGCCTGGTCTTTAACCAAATGATGAAGAAAATAAATAACCAGGCAAGTGAATTCGCCAGGAAGCTGTATCCCAAACGTGTGGTCATCTCAATTTTTAATGTCGGGATCAGCAGTGTGATCAAAGCTGAACCCAAACCAATTATGATCAGCCCTGGTACCACCCACCAATGATTTCTTTTATAGATCCCGTACCCAAAAATCACCAAACCGATGAAAGCTGGAATTGATAGTGAAAGCCAGTTGGTCCGTAATCGCTGGTCCAGCAATAATAACAAGCCAGAAACGACCAGGATGACCCCGGCCAACGGAGCATATTGCAGTAACACTTCTTTTCGTGTCTTTTCTATGATTTTTGCCATGGTTTGTGCTTCCAATTCTAGATGTCGATAATTCCCAGTTCTTTTGCCTTTAGAATAGCCTGCATACGATCCCGCACTCCGAGCTTACCAAGAATGCTGGAGAGATGATTCTTTACAGTGCCTTCAGATATAAACAATTGTTCAGCAATTTCCTTGTTGCTCGCTCCGGTAGCCACGACGCGCAGGATCTCAATTTCGCGAGGTGATAACGGGTCTGGAATCATTTCATCCTTATGCTTCCTTATCGGCTTGGAGATCTTAGAAAACTCCGAAACCACTTTGGCAGTGATTGAAGGTAAAAGGAAATAATCACCATTGTAAGCTGCTTGAATCGCTTCAATTAGTTTTTCAGAAGATACATCTTTTAACAAATATCCAACCGCACCGGCACGCAATCCATCAAATACCGTCTCATCATCATCAAAGGTGGTGAGGACGATCACTTTAATTCCTTTGCCAAGTTGAGATATTCTACGCGTTGCTTCTACTCCATCCATGATCGGCATACGCAGATCCATCAGCACAACATCCGGAGAAAGAGAAACCGCCTGCCTGAGCGCTTCTTCTCCGTTCGCTGCTTCTCCGATAACGTTTAACTCATCAAATGAGCTCAGTAATGTACGCAATGCTTCACGAAATAGTGATTGATCGTCACATATTAGAATTTTTATCATTTTTCTTCCACTGGTAATTCAATTCTTACCGCAAAACCCTCCCCCGGGGAATTTTCAATGGCGATTCTGCCATCCAACAACCGGACCCGTTCCTGTAAACCCAGGATACCATACCCAGAATTTATCTCCTCTGCACCAGTTCCATTGTCGCTGGCAAGAAAAATTAATCGGTCTTTTCTGGAATAATCCAGAGTCAGTTGCATTTTAGTTGCATTTGAATGTTTTTGCGCATTGTTCAGGGTTTCCTGCGCAGCTCTATAAACTGTCAGATGTACTGGTGGTGATGCCTGGATTGGGACTCCAATCACGCTCAGCGTCACGTCCCACCTGGGTGATCTTGCTCCTTCAACCAGGTGGGAAATTCTCTGCGGTAGATCCTCAATATCCACGTTCTCTTCACGCAAGGCAGAAACCGAATCCCGAACATCGTCAAGTGCCTCAATAATCAATTTTTTTGCTTTATTAAGCATTGTTGAAGCTTTACCCGGGTCGCTTTGAATCAATACGCTGGCAGCATTGAGCTGCATGTTGATCGTTGTCAGATAATGACCCAGTCCATCATGTATCTCCCGGGCGAAACGGTTTCTTTCCTGCGTGACCGCCAGTTCGTGCACTTGTTGAGCGTATTCACTTAAATGCCGGTTTGCCTCTGAAAGTTCATCTGCCAGGATTTCCAACTTTCTCCTGGCTTTTTGCTCGTTCACTGCCATCTGCGTGAAAATGAGGATGATCACCTGGCCGGCAAAAAACACTGGAAAACCTGTCCAGACCTGGAATAGATCCTGTGAATAGCCCCAAACCGAAACGATGTAGGCTAACAGAACACCAAAATTCGCGATCATTGTCCAGTTTTCATCCAGCGAGATCACGCTATGTGCAACGATGGGAAGGAGGATCAGGGTAGAGAAACCAGCCCCCTTTCCATAATAAATGATCAGGCCGCCAATAATTAATTGACTAATAAAATAGAGGAATTTAATTTCCCTGGTATTCCTCTTCTTTACATAAGAGAAACCGTATATTCCATTTGTTATATAAGCAATTCCCAACAAGACAATTAGTGTGATCAAGAATATTGATGTTACCGGAGAAGAGCTGAATGCTGAAAAGAAAGCAATGAAAACTAACAGGGCAAAAGCCAGGTCAGTTCCAGTACTCAGATTAAAGGAGGAGTTATTGCTCTTTTCCATTGAAATTTATTATAGCATTCTGATCACTCGTATTTATCCCCACAAAGTCACACTCAAATGTGCTGGTACTCATAAATTATTCTCTTTCTATCCCGTAGGTCACATAGAACCTTGCGGATAGTTACCTATACTATCAAAAGAAGGAACATGATAATGAGAATTCTTATGGTTTATCCTGAGTTTCCTGATACTTTTTGGAGTTTCAAACATGCGTTGAAATTTATCAATCGCAAGATCAACAATCCACCGTTGGGATTAATGACCATTTCCTCCCTGTTACCGGCTCACTGGGAAAAGCGGTTAGTGGACATGAACATAAAACCCCTCACCAACCGTGACATTGATTGGTGTGACATGGTATTCATCAGCGCAATGGATGTTCAAAGAGGATCCGTCCATCAAATCATTACCAGGATCAAGGACCGTAATAAACCAATTATTGCAGGTGGACCCATGTTCTCGGGTCCAATCGAAGATTTCCCACAAATCGATACATTCATACAAAATGAAGGTGAGATCACATTACCCCTTTTCCTGGCAGACCTTGATAATGGAGGTCCAGTTAAAAAAGTCTATTCATCCTCTGAGTATGCCGATATTAGCAAATCACCATTGCCGGATCTATCCATTATCAATTTGGATGATTACGACACGATGAGTGTACAACTTTCACGCGGATGTCCGTTTCATTGTGATTTCTGCAATGTTACCGCCCTGCTGGGACACGTTCCCCGTCTCAAAACAGTTGCGCAGATCATTGCGGAGCTTGACCAGCTTTACTCTGCCGGCTGGCGTCGAAATGTCTTTTTTGTCGACGACAATTTCATCGGTAATAAGAGATACATCAAAGAGGAAATCCTTCCTGCGCTGATCGAATGGCACCAAAACAAACCGGGGTTTCGTTATTCAACAGAGGCATCCATCAATATGGCGGATGACCCGGAATTACTCGATCTGATGGCGAAAGCAGGATTTGTGGATGTGTTCATTGGTATCGAAACTCCCAATCCCGCGAGCCTGGTGGAATGTAACAAGAAACAAAACTCGCAGCGAGATCTGATCAGAAATATCAATGTCATTCAAAATCACGGTATGCATGTAATGGCAGGTTTCATCGTCGGGTTTGATAGTGATTCAACCGACATATTTGACCAGATGATCTCCTTTATTCAAGAATCCGGTATCGTCACTGCCATGGTGGGTTTGCTTCAGGCACCTTTTGGAACGCGGTTGTACGAGCGATTGATGGGTGAAGGTCGCATCATCAGAGAGATGTCCGGTGATAACGCGGATGGAACTACCAATATCGCCACTAAGATCCATCCCGACGCCTTGAAAAACGGTTACTTCAGGATAATGGAATCCATTTATTCACCCGAACTTTTATACCCCAGGATAAAAACATTCCTACGACAATTCCAGCCCGTTCAACAACGAATTAACCTTAGATTCAACGAGGTACAGGCATTCTTAAGAACAATCATCCGCATGGGGTTAAATTTCAAAGAAGCCCGGTACTATTGGAATCTATTTTTTTGGACCCTCAGCCATGATATCAGGAAGATCCCCATGGCGATCACCCTGGTGATCTATGGTTATCATTTCAGAACAATTACCAACCAGAACAAGAAGTTGTTGGCAGTAACGTAATACTCTGTTTATGGAAAGGTAATCTCAGTGATCACTGCATCGTGATCACTGATTTGTTTGGAAGTATCCAAACTGGTATTCAGGTGCAATATCTGGAACGATTCCTTCCAATTGTTATCAGAGGAAACGAGAATGTGATCAAGTTGAATCGCGTTACCGTCCAGGATAAATGAGTACTTTTCGTTTTCAGGGATCAATTCATTTAGGTTGACCAGAAGCCCGCGGCTCAGGATAGAAAGTGTGTCGGACCAGGGATCATCGTTCAGATCACCAGCAACAAAAACGGGGATTTCAGGGCTGCGCTTGTGAAAATCCGTCAGGAAGTTATTTATGAAAAGTGCCTGCTGATTTCGTTTCTCCTCTTCAGGCTTCTCGGGTGGTTGAACATTTCCAAATAATGGAGAATCAGCTCCCCGGGAGGTCAAATGCAGTGCAACCGTCAGGAATTGTTCGCCCTTGTATTCGAATAACACGACGAGTGGTTTACGCGTGACGGAGAAAGGCCATTCATCCGGTCCAATTCTGGTCGGATTCTCCTTCAATGTCGTATTCCCTGAAGATTCTGCGATGCGAATTCCAGCATCTTCCCTGAATAGGATGCAAGAACGGATATTTCCCCCATCAATTCCTCCGTCACGATTGTTAATCGGCGGATTGTCAATAAAAGAATAATGCACGCCACTGATTTCTTCAATTTGATCAACCAATCTTGTTAGTGTCTTCTGGGCAGTCACTATACCATCATCTTCTACACCGGAATCATCCATAATTTCGTGCAGGATCATGATCTCAGGGTTGTCCATTGATCTTGAAATGTCCTCAGCCACCCCGCGAAATTTCGCTTCACCATCAAACAATGAGAGGTTCTCCACATTGTAGGAGACAATCGTCAGGGAATCGGGATTGTTGGCAATCCTGTCGATTTCCGGGGTCGACTCAGAAAAATGTGCCAATCCAAAAACGTTGAGCTTGAAATTACCATATGCATAATCAACGATACCCGTAACACTTTCTTCCAACCGGGAACCGAGGTTTATCTTTGCACTATTCTCATTATTCAAGTTCAAAATTATTCGTTCCGGGTTTGGATCTATCGCTTGTTGGACCAAGGCGCCTTGCGATGAAACCAGGTTCTTGTTGACCATTTCCTCAGGAATGATGACCACCTCGTTGTAGTAATTCTTCGGGCTGACCACAATCCCGGAATTGACTTTCACCAGCATGGATTCCAGGCTCTCATAAAAATCGATGCCATCTTCTTCAGGTTGAAACTTGGTTAAACCATCATTATCGATATGCAGATCCGGGACAGACAAACCTGCCCCGCCAATTTCAACTGCATCCGGTAACGGATTCCCATGCGAAAGAACCTGAAAACTGACATCGGATAACTGCGTGAGGGTCAGGTTACGGTCTTCTGTTGCTCCTGGCATAAATTCATCGACTTGCCCGGACACCGCTACCAGATCGCCCGGGCGGACATCAGGAAAAGTACGCGTAAAAATGAAAATTGCTTCGGACGAGCACGATTTTTCATCTGGCTGGTCGGTTTGCATATAAAAACCGTTGCCACTTTTCCTGGTTACGATTCCAGTAACACCTTCAACGTTGCGACCCAGGTAGGGTGACCGGTGCGAACAACCCTGGATATCGTGGATGCTGATCGTCCCGTTCTCCATAACTGGAGAATTCTCAACAACACAACTTGACAGAAAGAGACACGTCATCAACATCGGGGTAATCCATACTGCGGTATTGCGCATACTGAGATTAAACATGGCTTATTGTATAATTTTTTTACAGATTCGATCGCGGAGGAAAACATGGGAAATTTTGTAGCTGCCATTGATCAGGGTACAACCAGCACCCGTTTCATCGTGTTTGATCACAAAGGCGAAATCGTGGCTGTTGATCAGAAAGAACATAAGCAGTATTACCCTGCACCAGGTCTGGTTGAACATGATGCCATGGAAATCTGGAACAACACTCGGGATATTGTAATTAATTCTCTACGAATCTCAGGTCTTTCGGGCGATGAAATATCTGCCATAGGCATAACCAATCAACGGGAGACCACTGTTCTATGGAATCGTTACACTGGATTGCCTTGTGGAAAAGCGATCGTATGGCAGGACACACGAACTGCAGAGATCTGTAATTCACTTGAAAAAAGAGGCGCTCGTGAGATTTATCAAAAAAAGGCAGGTTTGCCCCTGTCCACATATTTTTCTGGTCCAAAGATCAAATGGTTACTGGATAGTGATCCGCTCTTGAGGGAGCAGGCAGAAAAAGGAGATATTCTGTTCGGGAACATCGATACTTGGTTGATATGGAATCTTACTGGCGGTGTTCAGGGAGGAATCCATGTTACCGACGTGACCAACGCCTCGCGTACCATGTTGATGAACCTGGAATCCCTGAAATGGGATGAGGAATTGATGCATTTACTCGATATTCCTTCCACGATCTTACCAAGGATCTGTTCCAGCTCGGAAGTTTACGGACACACCTCCGTTTTACTGCCCAGGGTTCCCATTTCCGGCGACCTGGGTGACCAGCAGGCGGCGTTATTCGGACAATGTTGTTTTCAACCTGGAGAAGCAAAAAACACTTACGGTACCGGTTGTTTTATGCTGCTGAATACTGGATCCTCGCCGGTGCTCAGCCAAAATGGTCTTCTCACGACTGTGGGTTACAAATTACAAAATGAGCCAGCGGTTTATTGTCTTGAAGGCTCCATCGCAATGGCTGGAGCGCTGGTACAGTGGCTGCGTGATAACCTGCAGATCATCGATAAATCCAGTGACATCGAACCTCTCGCCCGGACGGTAAAGGACAACGGTGATGTCTACTTTGTTCCGGCGTTCTCAGGACTTTTCGCACCACATTGGAGATCCGATGCGCGAGGAATCATTGCCGGCCTTACACGTTTTGCCAACAAGGGGCACATAGCCCGTGCTGCCCTTGAAGCCACCGCCTATCAGACCCGCGAAGTGTTGGATGCCATGCAGCTGGATTCTCAAACAAGATTAACCGCCTTGAAAGTGGATGGTGGTATGGTTGTCAACGATCTATTGATGCAGTTCCAATCTGACATCCTGGGTGTACCGGTTGTGAGACCAAGCATCACTGAAACCACTGCTCTTGGTGCTGCTTATGCCGCCGGTTTGGCTGTTGGTTTTTGGAAAAATACTGATGATCTCATTCAGAACTGGGAAAAAGACAAGGAATGGATCCCTCAGATGGAAGAGGGTCTCAGGAATCAGTACTATACGAAATGGAAGAAAGCAGTGGAAAAGACATTAAATTGGGTAAACTAGAGAAAAATACAGGCATAACCAACCATGCCTTGACCTAAACCATTTAGCAGCCTATAATATGAGCCGCCCATTCGGGCAAAACAATTTAATCAGAGCGATGGTAACCGGTAATAAAACCAGGTGAGAGGCGCTCGAAGGATAATAAAATGGAAAAAATGGTAATTTCTGCAGAAAAAAGATCGACTATTGGCAAGAAAGTTGGTGTGTTAAGGCGTGAAGGAAAACTTCCCGGTGTGATCTATGGACACAAGTTTGAACCCACTGCCATCATCATGGACCTCAAAGAAGCAACCCGTGTTCTGAACCAGGCGACTTCATCCAGCATTGTAACCGTTTCTCTCGAAGGTAAAGAGATCGCTTCTCTTGTGCGCGAACGCCAGCGTGATTATCTAAGGAACCGGTTCATCCATATCGATTTTCAGGCAGTTTCGCTGACTGAAAAGATTCGCACTGCCGTGAACATTGAGTTCACAGGTATCGCGCCTGCAGTGAAGGACTTCAACGGTGTGGTGGTGGATGGTTTGAATTCCGTCGAAGTTGAAGCGCTGCCCACAGATCTGCCCGAAAGGTTTATCCTCGATATCTCTGTCTTGAAGGAAATCGGCGATTCCATTCTGGTGAAGGATCTGGTAGTCCCCGCTAATGTGGAAGTACTCACGCCTGAAGACGAAATGCTGATCCTGATAACCTCACCTGCCGGCGAGGAAGAAGAAGTAGTTGTGGCTGGAGAAGGACTTGAACCTGAAGTGATCGAGAAGGGTAAGAAAGAAGCTGAGGAAGAAGATTAGTTACCTCCCTGATAAAACAAAAACGAGCGGAAAATCTCCGCTCGTTTTTATATTAGTGAGGTAATTTTTTGAGCCAACCCGGCAGTAATTCCCCATAGATGTTCACCATCAAAATCCCTGTAATGCAATACCGGTTTTGATTGGCCGGGGGCAAAATAAAAATCCTGAACATACCAGTTTTCATCCTGTTTTAACCAGTTGACCGGGATAAGAAGCGTATTTTCCACTTCAGTCGGGTTAAGTCTCAGATTCTGTGGCCATTTAACAGTGCCGATCACAGGCAGAACACAATAGTTGGAAACTGTCTGGACTGGCTCCATTACACCAATCACATGAATTGACTCTTCGCATAACCCGATCTCTTCACACGCTTCGCGGATGGCAGTCTGGATCAAGTCCTTGTCTTCATCTTCTGCTGCGCCGCCTGGAAACGAGATCTCACCCCGGTGTGTCGCAACACCATTGGTTCTTTTTGTAAAAAGCAAATGCCACTCATCATTTGTGTGGACAAATGGGATCAACACGGCTGCAGGAACGCGGGGGCTGATATCCCCATCAAATCCGGGATGATTTTTACGTAAAGCATTGTGAATCCTGGTTTCTAGTGAAAAGTGCGCGTCACTCATTCCGAATCCTCATCGAGATCAATTGGTTCGTTATCCAACTTGCTGATCAAACCAATTTCCTGCAGGAGTTTCAAATCTCCCTGTCCCCGCTCAATTGTTACAGGTCGGGCGAACATCAGGTATCCCGTGTGAGAAATCATGCGATCCGTAGGTCTGAAGCGGGTCGGTTCCGTTTTGTAGAAACGCACCGAGACATCACAAACTTCCACAAACGCAAAATCATTGCGGCGTAAAGCGACCAGCACCTGCATCACCTGATTGGTCGTTGGGACGATGCAGCCAAAATGTCCGCCTGGTTTTAATGCCTCTCGCACCTGCCGCAGGTAATCATATGGATTCGACACATCCAGAAAGACCCCATCCACGTTTTGCTCATTAAATCCCTCAGAAATATCACGGACATTGAAATCAACTCTATCCTGTAAATTCAATTTCTGTAGGGTCTTCTTGGCTGCCGCCTGGTTAGCTTCCTTTACCTCATAAGAAAACACACGACCCCGTTCTCCAACCGCATGCGCCAGCGCGGTGGTAAATGATCCACTCCCTGTTCCTGCTTCGATCACTTGTGATCCGGGTCCAATCCCCATGTATAAGAGAATGTATCCGATCTCCTTGGGATACATGATCTGCGTAGTACGTTTAGTATGGCGAAGAATATCAGTCAACGATGGTTGAAGGATAAAAAAGGGACTTCCGTTGTGGCTCAATACCTGAGTACCCCAAACTTTACCGATAAGATCATCGTGATTCAATAACCCGCGGTGTGAATGAAAAACTGCACCACATTGTAAAGTGATGATAAATGACTTGTGGCTGAGCCCAACCAGTTGCACAAGGTCACCTTCTTTTGTTGTGATCGTCGCGTTCGTATGATCGTTTTCCATCTATCAGCCCTATGGCTTTTTCATCTCCTGGTTAAACATGCTCAGCCAAAACCCTAGAAACAGAACAACAATTGCGCCCAATAATGCAGGACCAAAGTTGATCGGTCCAAGCGCCAGGAAGCGAATTCCAGCCAGGTTACCAACAAAATGGCCTAACCAAAAACCGATCCAGGCGATGAAGTTAAAGAAGACCAGCCATTTGAATCCGCCGCCGTGCCAGAAGTGAAAACCGCATCCGATGATAGACGCGATAATAAATCCAAGAAAATAAGAGGCTGGTGTCATAAATTCACTCCAGAAATAGTGTCACTTAATAAAGCACTGCCGATCACCTGGTCACCTTTGTAGAAGACCGCAAATTGGCCCGGTGTTGGATCTCTGACAGGTTCAGCGAAAATAATATCATATACATTATCATTCTTCCTATACAACGTTGCCATTTTCGGATTGGAACGATAGCGTATTTTTACCTCAAATTCGTCGGGTAAGTGTGGCTCTTCACCGCTTATCCAATTCGCATCAGTTACACTAACTTGCTTGACGCCCAATTCTGAACGAGTTCCGACAATCAGTAAATTATTCTGAATGTCTTTTTGCAACACGTAGATCGGCTCCTGGTTGCCTGCACCAAGGCCTTTGCGTTGACCAATCGTATAATTGACCAATCCGTTATGCTCACCTACCTTACGCCCGTCCGCGGTCCGGATCTCACCGGGGATGAATAACTGAGGAGCGTGGTTCAATAGAAACTCCTCCTGCCCCATGCCATTAATAAAACATAAGTCTTGAGATTCCTTGATCTCACTGAAACCGAGGTTATATCTACGCGCAATCTCACGTGTTTGTTCTTTAGTCAAATTTCCTAATGGTAGCCTCACGTGCGACAGACTGGACTGATCCAAACCGGATAAAACATAAGACTGATCCTTGCCGGCATCCACAGCTTTACGCAATTCAACCACCCCCCTGCCGTTACGGGTAATTCTGGCGTAATGCCCCGATGCGAGCCAGTTTACTCCTTGCTTCAAAGCAAACTCAAGTAATAATCCCCATTTGATCTGTCGATTGCAGACAAAGCAAGGATTTGGCGTTCTGCCGTTACGGTGAGATTCTATAAAGTAGTTGATTATCCTTTTCTGGAATTCCTGGCGAAAATCGATCACCTGGAATGAAATGTTAAGTTTTTCTGCGACTTCACGTGCCAATGCCACAGACCGGTCTAAATTTTCCTCATCAGAATCAGTACTATACAAACGCATCATGATTCCTGAAACCTGGTAACCTTGCTCGCAAAGGAGGGCTGCGGCAACTGAACTATCAACTCCCCCGCTCATTGCCACCATGATGTGTTGATTAGCTGCCGGTTTATTTTCGTCTACCATTCCTGCCATATTTAGGATAATACCACAGCACCAAATTCTCTTGTTTGTTAAATACAGGGATCAAACCTGAAAAAACAAGCAGCAAAGGCTGATATAATTTCTTTATCCCATATCTCAGGAGTTGATATGACTCACTCAATAATATTTGGTACAGATGGCTGGCGCGGGTCCATCGCTGAGGATTACACTTTTGCCAATGTCCGCAGGTGTACCCAGGGTTTTGCTGAATACCTGCTAAGCCTTGGAAAAAAGGGAGAATGGGTGGTCGTAGGTCATGACAAACGCTTCCTATCAGAAAATTTTGCCCGCGCGGCTGCTGAGGTACTGGCGGGAAATGGACTGAAGGTCTACCTCACGATGGAAGCAACACCAACCCCGGTGATCGCCTTTGCTGTAGTGGATAAAAAAGCTGTTGGTGCGGTTAACATCACGGCTTCTCATAATCCTCCCGTTGATAATGGATTCAAGGTCCGCAATGAATTTGGCGGAGCCATTGCCCCGGATGGTTTGAAAAAAATTGAAAGTTTGATCCCTGCGACAGAAGAACAGACCAAAAGAATCCAATTCGCTGAAGCACAAGACCAGGGATTGGTTGAGATATTCGATGCATCCACCAACTATATTTCCCACATAAAAAAACTGATCGATCTTGAACCCATCAGGAAAGCCGGTTTAAAAATAGTGGTTGATGCCATGTGGGGAAACGGAGCCGGCTGGTTTACGCGCCTGCTTAAAGGTGATAAGACCGAGGTAATCGAAATCCACGATCAGCGCAATCCAATCTTCCCGGAAATGAAACGACCTGAACCAATCCAACCAAATATTGATGTTGGGTTGAAAACTGTTGTTGATCTGAAAGGCGACATCCTGCTGATCACTGACGGTGATGCTGACCGGGTTGGAGTTGGAGACGAAAATGGTGTTTTTGTAAATCAACTGCAGGTTTACGCGCTGTTAGCCTATTACCTGCTGGAAGTCCGCCAGCAGCGTGGACCGATCGTAAAAACCCTCTCGACTACCAGCATGCTCGAAAAACTTGGCAAGATCTACGATGTCCCGGTATATGAGACCGGCGTTGGTTTTAAGTATGTTGCACCAAAAATGCTTGAAACGGATGCAATGATCGGCGGGGAAGAATCGGGTGGGTATGCCTTCAGGGGTAATGTGCCCGAACGTGATGGCATCCTGGCAGGTCTATACATGCTCGATTTTATGGTCAAGCTCAATAAAAAACCGTCCGAATTGTTGAAACTGCTCTTCGACACAGTTGGTGCGCATTATTACGATCGGGTTGATACTCCGTTTTCCGGTGATCGCAAAGATCGTGAAGAAATGATCTTAAACGCGAAACCGAAAACGATCGGTGGTCTGGCTGTTACTGCTCTCGACACCACGGATGGTTTCAAATTCTGTCTTGAAGATGGCGGTTGGCTGTTGATCCGGTTCTCCGGTACAGAACCCATCATGCGCGTTTATTGCGAAACCACACATCCCGAAAATGTGGCAGCCATCCTGAAGGACGGGTTAAGAATCGCTGGCCTGGACTGAAGTGCAATTCGTAGATACTCATTGCCACCTGGATTATCCTTCATACCAGGACGATGTTGCTGAGGTCATCCAGCGTGCAATTGACGTTGGAGTGCAAAAAATAATCGTACCTGGTTTATCCCTGGAATCCAGCCGACGAGCAGTACAACTTGCAAACCGCTTTCCTGAGGTCTTTGCCGCAATTGGAGTTCATCCAGGTGATATTGACCATTTTTCAATGGACCAAATCCAACATTTTGAAGACCTTATCGAAGACCCGAAGATAATTGCCATAGGTGAAATCGGTCTGGATCTGTACCACAGGCAGGATAATCTCAAATCACAGATTGAGGTATTGGCGATCTTCCTTGAATTTGCCCGATCCCACCATAAACCGGTCATCCTCCATAGCCGTGAAAGCCTGGGCTTTTTATTTGACTTACTTGAAAAACATGCCGAAAACAGTAAGGATCATCCTGTAAAGGGAATATTTCACGCCTTTGAGGGTAACCTGATGGAAGCACAACACGCCGTCGAAATGGGTTTTTTTCTTGGAGCAGGTGGACCAGTGACCTACAAAAACTCCACCAAAAAGCACGAAGTATTTAGTAAAATAGACCTGTCAAGGATCGTGCTGGAAACGGACGGACCGTTCCTCTCTCCCCGCTTACACCGTGGAAAACGGAATGAACCTGCATATATCCCTCTGATCGCACAATCGATCGCGGATTTACAACATTGTGATATAACAGAAGTGGCTGATGCAACAACCAACAACGTTTCTACTCTCTTAAATTGGACTTAATGAATTGGATTCAACCGTAGATACGCTTCATAATATCCAGATCGAACTGGACAAAGTCGATGAATTAATGATGGCTCAGGCAGAGGAATACCATCCTGACCTGAAAAAAGCTGTTTCAGTGATCCTCTCATCAGGCGGAAAACGCATTCGCCCTCGTATCATCCTCCTGATCGGTAACATGTTAAACGCCAACCAGGATCTGCAGGTCAAACTGGCGACTGCAATTGAGATGCTGCACACGGCAAGCCTAGTTCACGATGATTTGATTGACGGATCTCTCTTACGCCGCGGCATACCCACCCTGAATTCCAAATGGTCGCCCGCCGCTACAGTGCTCACCGGTGATTTCCTCTTTGCCAGCGCTTCTGACATGGCTTCAAAGACCAACTCTGTCGAAGTAATGCGGCTGATTGCGCGTTGTTTGATGACAATCGTGAATGGGGAGATCGACCAGCTATTCGCCAGCCGTTGTGTAGCGAACGTTGAGGATTATTACCGACGCATTTATGCCAAGACTGCCTCGCTTTTTGAGACCTCAACCCATTGTGCTGCCGTTCTAAGCAATGTAACCGGCCGACAATTGGAATCCTTACGGAAGTTCGGATACGAATTAGGGATGGCTTTTCAGATTGTGGATGACATTCTCGATTACACAGGCGACGAAAGTACCGTTGGCAAACCTGTCGGCGGTGATCTACGCCAGGGATTGATCACGCTCCCCATGATCTATTACATGGAGTCCAATCCCAACGATCCTTCTGTTGCGAATCTCTTTGCAGGCAACTGTATACAGGGAGAAGATGAAATTCAACGTCTGGTTGCTTCAACCGCTGGTAGTGATGCCATCTCACGCGCTTATGAAGTAGCTGCCGGTTTTGCTCAAAAAGCCGAAGCGAATCTTACAGAATTTCCGGTTTGCCCTGAGCGTGAAGCTTTAATTAAAATCGCCAGGTATATCATTGAACGCAAAAAATAGTAACAACAGGAAAACAAAAAGCCGCGAACCGCGGCTTACTTTGTGCGCTGGGTGGGAGTTGAACCCACACGCCTTGCGGCACATGGCCCTCAACCATGCCTGTCTGCCAATTCCAGCACCAGCGCAAAATGCTCGGTTATTATAATCGCGTATCCTTTATTGTCAAGAAGAACTAATTTGTGAATTTCCAAGAGGAGTGTGAATGATGTCTATCGTGCTGGACGCCATGGGAAGTGATGATCATCCAGTTCCCGAAATACAGGCTGCTGCTCAACTGGCACTCAGCGGTGAAAAAGTAATTCTGGTAGGTAAGAAAGATCTGATTCTGGCAAAAGCCGGATCGCTCTCGATCGATCTTTCAAATATTGAGATTATGGATGCTCCGGACATCGTTGAGATGACAGACAAACCGGTAGAATCCTTCAAGAAAAAGCCCAACAATTCCATGGCAATCGGATTAAACCTGGTCAAAGAGAGGAAAGCAGAGGCATTCGTCACTGCGGGTAATACAGGCGCAGCCTATTTCAACGCCGTGATGACCTTAAGAAAGATACCCGGAATATCAAGACCCGCGCTCGCCGCATTGATCCCTGTAAGAAATGGCAGATGCGTTTTCATGGACACAGGCGCAAATGCGGATTGCCGGCCTGATTTTCTGTTGGAATTTGCCGTTATGGGAAGCGCTTATGCCGGCAAAGTGTTTGATCTGGAATCTCCAAAAGTGGCTTTGTTATCAAACGGCGAGGAGTCCAACAAAGGCAATCAGCTGGTCAAAGATGCTTTCCCATTATTAGAGAAAAGTGGTCTAAACTTCGTTGGAAATGTTGAACCGAAGGAGATTTTTGCCGGAAACGTAAACTGTGTCGTCACTGACGGTTTTTCTGGAAATGTTTTTCTAAAGTCGAGTGAATCAGTCGCCAGGCTGATAACGGATACCTTGAAGGAAAGCATTCAGTCCAGTTTGCGAAATAAAGTTGGATACCTGTTCATCAAACCTGCTTTCACCGCGCTGAAAAAGTTGATGGATCCTTCCGAAGCCGGTGCTGCACTTCTTCTCGGAGTAAACGGCCTGGTATTTATTGGCCACGGTAGATCAGATGCACGCGCGCTTGTGTCAGCGGTAAAGCTTGCCCGCAAGACCGTTGATTCTGACCTGATGGGTTCGATGACAAAAGAGATCCAGACCAGGATCAGTGAGACCTCAACTTCGCTCAATTAAAAGGATATATGCATGAAAATCTACTCGAATGACAAATTAATCAAACGAAATCGGAGGATCGGTAACATCACCTCATTACTCAGCATCGTAATCCTGGGTGTTGGGATGGTGTTTTCATTCAGGGATAAAGATGGGTCCTACCTGGCTTACACTTTTGGCGCATTGATCGTTGGTTTTCTCCTGTTCCAGATTGGCAATTTTTACATGTCCAAATGGGGAAAGTCTCCGCGTCCTGATGAACGGCTCAACGCCGTCTTAAAAGGTTTGGACGACAAGTATTCCTTGTACCATTACATAACCCCCATCTCTCACCTGCTGGTGGGACCGGCAGGAGTGATCTGCCTTCTACCCTATCAACAGGCTGGCACTATCCGCTATGATGCAGATAAAAACCGCTGGAGACAGACCGGCGGCAACTTTTTTCTAAAAACTTTCGGCGGAGAAGGTCTGGGAAATCCGGAAAAAGAAGCGAAATTTGTGCTCGATGATGCCAGTAAATTTTTTCAAAAGGCTGGAATTGATCTTGGGACGTTCAAGCCGGAGGCATTAATGGTATTTACAAACAGCAATCTAAATCTGATTGCAGAAGAATCCGAAACCTCGGCAGTTCAAGGAAGCAAGATCAAGGATTTCATTCGTAAGAAGGCAAAACCAACCAGTTTCCCGGAAGAACTAGCCAGGCAAATCGATCAGAAATTATCACAATAGATAGATTTACAAAAATTACTGGTGCACATCTATCGTGCACCAGTTTTAAATTTTCGAGGAGGTTCATTCACCTGTTCTTTAAGTTTTATCACCTCATCCGGATTCAGACTGCGAAATTCTCCCGGCTTTAGTGTGCCCAGCCGCAGCGGACCAATCCGCACCCGCATTAGCTTGACAATAAATAAGCCTGTCATTTTTGCCATCTCGCGAATTTGACGTTTGTGACCTTCTTTGAGGACGATGTTAATCCAGCTTCCTTTTCCAGCAGTGGCATCAATTTTTACCTTGGCCGGCCGCGTGCGATGTCCATCTTCTAGAACAACACCTCTGCGCCATATCTCCAATTGCTTTTCATCCGGATGAGTGGAAACCAGAACGCGGTATTCTTTTTCGTGCTGATAACGCGGGTGCGTCAATCGGTTGACCATGAAACCGTCATTTGTCAGCAGCACTAAGCCTTCACTTTCGTAATCCAGACGGCCTACAACAGCAAGTTCATCTCCATTTTCCACCATTTCGAAAACAGATCGGCGCTGATCTTCAACCGTCTTGTCGCACAAAACAAAACGGGGTTTGTACATGGCAATGTACCTGAGTGTTTTCGGTTTAGGTATGGGTTTACCGTCAACAAGGATCTGATCGCTGTTCACATCGGCTTTTTGCCCGAGAACGACTTTGCTGCCATTAACAACCACACGCCCCTGTTCAATTAACTCCTCGCACGACCGCCTTGATCCATAACCGGCCTGTGCCAGAATCTTTTGTACACGCTCTTCACTCATTGATTAATCCTTTAATAGTCCGTTCTTCGGTTTTTCGATTTCCTGATCATCTTCATAAGGCGGTAATTGAGCCAGCGAATTCATACCAAAGTGCTGCAGAAAATCCACAGTCGTTGAAAACAGAATCGGTCTACCCGGTCCTTCGGCTCGACCCACTTCCTGTATCAACCCCCGCGACAACAGGCTTCTGATTACACCATCGCTGCTGACTCCCCGGATCGCTTCCACTGCCGGCCGCGTGATTGGTTGACGATAGGCGATGATCGCCATCGTTTCAATCGCGGCACGGCTCAGTCTCGCGGTTGATTCCAGCCCGAGAAATTTTTCAACATCGTCAGCCTCATCCGCAGAAGTGGTAAATTGATACTTACCACTATAGTGCTGGATGGAAATTCCGTGCCCCTCATACTGTTTGCTGAGGTCGATGAGAATTTTTTCCACCTCTGCCTGCCCGATTCCAAGACAATCCGATAATTGGGTAGGTGAAACCGGAGTTGTCGCAACGAATAATAACGCTTCAATTCTCGCTGAAGCGTCAAGAGGTTTCTTATCGAGTGCTTCTTCTGTCATGCTATAATTACCAAGTTAATAAGATGTTCATTATTATAATCGATGAAATTACTACGGTCATAAGTCCTTGAAGAAGAGCCTCCCTTTTCTCATCATTTTTGTTATGCTGCTCACCGCATGCTCTCTCCTCAGCACAGAAGAGCAAATTTCGGTAACACTCACAGAATCAGGCATCTCCAGCTCTGTCAGCACCGATCAGGGTGTTACCGTGGACCAGGTTCTAAGCGAACAGAAGATTCAACTCGGACCACTTGATAAGATCACTCCACCATTAACCACTTTTCTAAACGGTGGTGAATTGATCGTGATCACACGTGTGAGCGAAGAATTCTCAATTGTTGAAAGTGTGCTGGCCTTCGAACAACAGACAATCAAGAACGAATCACTCTCTGAAGGTCAGACTGTGCTTATCCAACCAGGTGTCAACGGCCGCATGCAATCCACCTACCGCATCCTCTTTGAGGACGGTCAGGAAGTATCTCGGACGATCGTCAAGGAAGAGATCATCCAACCCCCAAAGCCGGAGATCCTGATGATTGGCGTGCAATCGCCATTTTCCTCTATTGAGATTGACGGAGTGATCGCTTATATTTCTTCTTCCAATGCATGGACGATGAATGGTAACACCGGTAACCGGAAGATTATCGTTTCAACCGGTGACCTGGATGGGAGAATTTTCTCTATCTCGTTAGACAGGAAATGGCTTCTATTCTCTCGATCAGCTGAAGACCCTTCCGGTGAAAAGATCAATAGCCTTTGGCTCGTCGATATTACTAAAGATGAACCGAAATTAATCGATACGGGAATCCGTGATGTCGTCCATTACGCTGATTGGGTTCCAGGAAAGAATCGTACCTTTTCTTACTCAACGGTTGAACCCCGGGCGACTGCTCCCGGCTGGCAGGCAAATAACGACTTTCACATTTATCGTTTCGATATCGACGGCGAGAAAGCCGATGACACTGTGCTGGTCGACGCCAATTCCGGCGGTATTTATGGTTGGTGGGGTTCTACTTTCCAATGGTCACCGGATGGGAGCAAGCTGGCTTACGCCAGACCAGATTCGATCGGAATTGTTGACACGAAAAGCGGTGAATTGGAGAGTTTGATCGATTTCACACCTTATCAGCCAAAAACTGACTGGGCATGGGTTCCAGGTATTCAATGGTCAGCAGAAGGTTCGGTGTTGTTCACTGTGATCAATAACATGGAAAATGGTGAACAAGCTGCGGCTAATTATGATCTCGCGGCGATTTTGTTAGACTCAAAAAGGGTTGTCCCTCTGGTATCCCGTTGCGGCTTGTTCTGCTACCCCATTCCGTCCAATCCTGCGGATACGGAGGATTATCTGGTCGGGTTCCTTTCTGCCATCTTGCCCGATCAAAGTGAGACCAGCCGATACGCACTGAATATCATGGATCGGGATGGTTCAAACCGGAAGAAGTTATACCCGAGTGAAGGTTTACAGGGTTTGGATCCTCAATTGATCAGTTGGTCACCCATTGAAGATACGGAAATGGGTCAATGGTTGGCCTTCAGCGCAAAAGGAAATATGATGCTGGTCGAAATTCCATCCGGAACCATCAAGCAGGTTACCGGAGATGGTTCCATATCAAGAATTGTCTGGAGATAAAAATGAAAGTACTGATCACTGGTGCTGCTGGTTTTCTCGGTTCACATCTATGCGAATATCTGATTGATCATGGCCATTCCGTAATAGGCATGGATAATTTTGTAACGGGCAGCCCTGAAAACATTGCTCATCTGGCTACGAGTGAAAAGTTTTCGTTCATCAAACATGATGTTTCAGAGTACATATTTATTCCGTCAAAAGTTGATGCGGTATTACATTTTGCTTCTCCAGCCAGCCCCAACCCTGCCTCACCTTACAGTTATCCCAGCCTTCCGATCCAGACCATGAAAGCCGGCGCGCTTGGCACGCACAATACACTTGGCGTTGCAAAAGCTAATAATGCCCGTTTCCTGCTTGCGTCCACAAGTGAAATCTACGGCGATCCCCTAGAACATCCCCAAAAAGAGACCTATTGGGGGCACGCTGACCCGATCGGCTTTAGATCTGTTTACGATGAAGCAAAGCGCTTTGCAGAAGCGCTTACGATGGCTTATCATCGCTTCCACGGTTTGGACACGCGCATTGTGCGGATCTTTAACACCTATGGCCCTCGTATGAGAATAGATGATGGACGTGTTGTCCCCAATTTTATTCAACAAGCCCTTAAGAATGAACCTTTAACCATTTATGGTGACGGTTCTCAAACCCGCAGTTTCTGTTACGTGGATGATTTGATCGAAGGTATTTATAAACTTCTGATGTCGGATGAACATTTACCGGTCAACATTGGTAACCCGGCGGAGATTTCCATACTGGAATTCGCCAAAGTGATCAATGAATTTACTGGTAATCCAGCCGGGATCGAATTCAAGCTGGACAAAAGGCTGGGCGATGATCCCCAACGTCGTCAACCTGACATTACCCGCGCGAAAACCATATTGGGCTGGTCGCCCCGGACATCTCTTCATGATGGACTGGCTGCTACCGTTGATTACTTTAAAACCAAGAAAAATAACGAATGAAAATCATCAGCGACCCCAGGGAACGTGGTAAATTTATCAGGTTTGCGATCGTTGGAACCCTTGGGTCAGTTGTTGATTTTAGCGTTTTCAACCTATTAGCTACACTTCTCAAGGTTCCGGCAATCGGGGCAAGTGTCGTCTCATTTTCTCTGGCAGTCGTCAATAACTTCATTTGGAATCGCTATTGGACCTATCCTGAAACCAGATCGGTCCCAATGATAAAACAGTTGACCCAATTTGCCCTCGTGAGTGTTGCTGGTTTGGCTATCCGTACACCATTATTTGCGTTGATCGAAAAACCACTGATCAACCTGGCCGGCAAGTGGATCCCCGACATTTTAACCCCGACGATTGTCGGGCACAACATTGCCTTAGCGATCGTCATCTTCGTTGTTTTACTTTGGAATTTTTTCGTGAATCGTAAATGGACTTTCCGGCAGCCCATGACAAACGCAGAGGATAATCATGAATCATCGGCAAAGGCTTGAAGCTGTTCTTTCCGGTAAAGAAATCGATCGTCCGCCTGTTGCACTTTGGCGTCACTTCCCGGTCGATGATCAGGATCCCGGCAGGCTGTCGGATTCCATATTGTTGTTTCAGCAGACATATGATTTTGATTTTGTAAAAATCACCCCTGCCTCATCATTCTGCGTCCTGGATCACGGAGTCCGCGATGAATGGAAAGGGAATCCAGAGGGAACGCGTTTCTATACGCAATACCCGATAAAATCTCCCGGAGATTGGAAGATATTGAATAGTCTATCTCCGAACGAAGGCTACCTGTCACGGCAGCTTGAATGCATCAGAAAGATCAAAAAGGGTTTGCCAACCGACACGCCTTTCATTCAAACCATCTTTGACCCGATGTCTCAAGCCAAGAACCTGGCAGGCAAGGAGAATGTCCTCGTGCACATGCGTCAGCATCCTGATGAGCTGCTCGCCGGACTAGAGATCATCATGAAATCAACCATTGCATTCGTGAATGAATGTATGAAACTTGGCATTGATGGTATCTTTTTTGCCGTTCAACACGCGCAGGCATCCCTGCTCACACTCGATGAAGTAAACCGGTTCGTCTACCCTTTTGACGATGAGATTCTAAAAGCTTCATCAAAGTTATGGTTCAACGTGGCGCATCTTCACGGCAAAGATCTTTACTTTCAAGCTGTTCCCAAACGCGGGATTGCAGTACTCAACTGGCACGATCAGGAAACTTACCCCTCGCTCTCAATAGCCGCGGAGTCTTTTAACGGTGCCGTTTGCGGAGGATTACGCCAATGGGATACCCTGGCTTATGGAACGCCGGAAAATGTCCGAAGTGAGTCGTTAAAAGCCATATCCAGCTCTAGGACTTCACGCTTTATCCTCGGAACTGGTTGCGTCCTGCCAATTATCGCCCCGCATTCAAACATTATGGCTGCCAGGCAGGCAGTGGAAACCATTGAGCAATGAGCAATCCACGCATCATCAGCGGTTCCGCACGCGGTATCAGGCTTGATCCAGTCCCTGGTGATTCCACCAGGCCGATCACAGACCGTGTGAAAGAAGCCCTTTTCAACATCCTATCATCTGATATCGTAGACGCAACATTTCTGGATCTTTTTGGTGGGACAGGAAGCGTGGGTATAGAAGCTTTGAGCCGTGGTGCCAGATCCTGCCTCTTCCTTGAACTGAATCCAAAAGCGATCAGCACACTCAAAAACAATTTACTGAAAACCCGCACTTCGGAGAAAGCACGGGTCTTGCATACTGACGCTTTGAAATTTCTTACATCGTTGCAGCAAGAGCGTTTTGATTATGTTTTTATCGCTCCACCGCAATATAAGGAAATCTGGCTTGACGCCATTGACCGCGTTGATAAGAATATTTCTCTTCTCTCGGAAGATGGCTGGGTGATCGTGCAAATCCATCCGATCGAGTACAAATCATTGGAACTGAATTCGCTGGTTGAATTCGATCAGCGTAAATATGGATCTACTTTACTGGTGTTTTACGAGAGGCGGGCTGACCTATAAAACAGCCCAACTGGCAGTCCGTTCTCCCTCTTCATCATAAACATATTTCCCAAAGAACATTTTTCCGCTAGCGTTGAAATCCAAGACTCTTGCGATCAACTCAGGAATATCGTCAACAACTTTTATCTGCTTGAGCTGATCTATTCTCACCCAGTGCAATGTACCTTCTTCTGAAGGGATCAATTCGCCGATTATCTTACTGCCTGTAAATACAAATAACAGAATACCAGTATCCGTTTCCACATCAATCATGATGGTTCCAGCCAGGTGCAGATCATCGCAGGTTACCCCTGCTTCTTCTTTCAACTCCCTGGTTGCGCCGGCCAGCACATCTTCATATCTTTCAATGTGCCCGCCGATACCGTTGTAGTATCCGGGAAAAATTTTTTTATTTTCGGCAGCCTTTTGTAAGAGAACCTGTTCACCGTCAATTAACAGAATAATTGAACGGGGGACTACCAGGTAGCGCCCTTTCAGTACCTTTTGCGGATTTTTTCCCATATTTTCCGATAGTTAGAACAGGCTTTTAGCTCAAGAACATCGGGATTCCCATGAAATCCCTGATCTTCGGTATGTAGTAATCAATGTCATAGAAACTGGGAACATCCACACGCTTTTTGCCGGCTAATACCATGTTGATGGGTACGGTCGTGTATTTGCCGCCGTGTAACGCGACAAGTTTTCCGGTTTCACCGCGTTTTATCAATTGCACAGCCAGGTTGCCAAAAGACATCGCCACCATGCGGTCGAGTGAATCCGGTGCGCCAGAACGCATCAGATATCCCAACTGCTGGTACATAACATTTTGGCCGGTAAGCTGTTTGACCAGCGCGGCGGTCTGTTCACCAACCCCACCCAACTTCCGGTGACCGTAAGCATCCGCTTCTCCTGTTTCAACGATGTCACCGCCTTCCATAATGGCCCCTTCGGAGATGGTCATCATGCAATAATTGGAGGGATTGTTGCGTTTGTCCTCCATCAGGAAATTGGTAAGTTTCTCGATGTCGAACGGTACCTCAGAAATGATGGCGCGATCAACATAGCTTAAGTAAGCCGAAATAAGGCTGGTTTCACCAGAGTTGCGACCGAACAATTCAACAATACCGATCCGCTCATGCGAGCCGACACTGGTGCGCATATTCGTGATGAAGTCAACACTGCGGGTAACGGCCGTCGAAAAACCGATGCAATAATCGGTTCCAAACACATCGTTATCCATTGTCTTGGGGATACCCACTACAGGGAAACCTTCTTTATTCAACCGCACAGAAAAGCTCAGCGTGTCATCGCCACCGATTGAAACGAGTACGTCGATGCCAAGATGTTCCAAAACACGTAAGACATGGTCGGTGTAGTCCGTGGTGCCGTCAGCATCAATTTTTTTACCGAGCTTGGAGTTTTTCAAGAAGTCAGGGATATCATCCGGTTTAACCCGTTGAGGATTCGTTCTTGAGGTATGCAAAAATGTTCCACCGGATCGGTCAACGGTGCGCACGTCATCCTTGGTAAGCTGTTTGGCGTAGTAATCATGCGTGGAGGGCTCGTCCAGGTTGTAATGCAGTAATCCGCTCCATCCCCTGCGAATTCCGACCATTTTGTAACCGGCATCAAATGCGCTCATCGCCACTGATTTAATCGCCGGATTTAGACCCGGTACATCACCACCGCCGGTTAATATTCCTATCGTCTTTGTCATTGTACTCTCCTGCAGTTTTTGGAATTACTCAACCGGAGTTTGTAACACCGGAATGTTTAATAAAATCTCTACACTTGCCAATTCAGTGGTCTGAATTCTGAACGACCCGCCGAGTAGCTGAACTCTCTCCTCGATCAAATTAATGCCCAATCCGTCTTCGTTCATTAATTCCACCGACGAGTAGTCCTTGCCATTGTCCGTAACTGACACAAGAATTCTCGAACTTTCCAGCGTTAAGGCGGTATCGATCTGCAACTCGGCTTGATCCTGGTTGCGTTTGATTGCATTTTCAATCAGTTCCTGGACGGTGCGAAATAGAAACACTTCCAGGTATGGTTCCAGTTTTTTTTCACTACCATTAACGGATAATGTGACATTTACTCCGGTATTTTCTTTTACCGATGAGATATGTTTCCGCAACGTCGGGATCAATCCAAGGTCATCCAACATCATTGGCCGGATTTCAGTCACAAAATTCCGTATCTTGTGAAACGCGCTCATGGCTGAAGCTTTTAATTTTTCAAGTTCTTCCTTCGCTTTGCCAGGATCGATCTCAAATAATTTTGCAGCAATTTCCGCTTGAACGATGAAGTTGGAAAGAGCCTGCGCAGGTCCGTCGTGCATCTGCCTGGAAAGCCGTTGTCGTTCAGTTTCCTGGGCGGTAATCAACATTTCAAGAGTCTCTATACTACGGGTTTTTGATAATTTGGA
>CAYWVP010000001.1:4499-10777 GCA_964461605.1 uncultured Anaerolinea sp. | reverse complement strand
GAGTTGTTCACTCGTGTTGGCAATTTTCTTACTTAATAAGTCATAAAAGTCATCCACAATAGCAGTTGAACTTATTTGATTATCCATTTTTTCTCCAGGGTTCACAAAGAGAGGTAAAACTTAACTGATTAAGTATAGCATATTGAATTTCTTCGCCCGATATTATAACCGTTTTCTTTTCCCCATACCTTGATTACTGCCCTCACAAACGCCAAATTTCAATTGCGAATAATTCAGAATTACTTTGTGATGTCTTCCATCGAAAATTTTTCCTGCCTGATTACCCACCATCGCGACCAGTATATGAGCAGCAACGCTAGCGTCGGAATTATCAGACTCAAAACCAGCATGTTCCACTTAGGAGAGATCCCTGTGAAGAGGAACCCGGAAAAGATCCAGGAAAGGAACACAATAACTCCCGGAACGATAAATACCAGCCATTTTCCTTTTCCTTGCCAAAAATCAAGGATAAAGCCCAATCCGATAAAAACTCCAGGCATGATCAGGGTGAGATGCTCAATTCTCACTGCCCCACCGACCAGTGGACTGAGAATCAACAGAAGACCTGCAAACCATAATAACCTTTTGGAGCCCCGGGTTTTTACCGATATTAATTCAAAGACGATCATAACCAGCAATGCAAGGTTCTTTGCCAGCAATAATCTAATGGCGAGAGCGGTTGGAGCAAGTTCAGTTTCGCGAACAGGATTGTACGCTGAAAAATTGATGATGCTTTTTATGTAGGAGATTGGCCATGCAGGAATTAGAACCATGGTGAATCCGATCAATAAAAATATTGATCCCAACAGCCACCAGACCATTTGCAGGCGTCTATTGGCGATCGCCCACACCAGAATCACAACTATAAATGGATAAGCCATGTCAGGTTTTATGAGAGTCAGCGCTAAAACCACACCAGCCGCTTCGTCGTGGTGGTGAATCAGTAAATGGATCACCAAAATTAACAGGGCGAAACAGACAATGGCCAGGCTGCCATCCAAAAGCCCTTTTACCATTGGATAGTAACAAATCATGGAGACTAAAACAAATGCTACTTTGAGGGCGGTCGGTAAATGCCGCAGCCACTTCGCCACCAACCACACAGAAGCGAAAAGGATCAATTCAAGAAAAGTCATCCATACAGCCCGGGCTATTGTAAAGTCTTTGAGTAGACTGAAAGGCACCAGAACAATAAATGAGATCAAAGGTGAAACAAACCGATAATTACCTGATTCTTCCACTCCCACTTCAACGATCAGGGAATTAATCGTTGTTGCGGACTGTTCAGAATAGGGATCAATTCCGTTTTTCAGGAATGACCGGGTGCCCTGCCAATGAGCAAGAAAATCCAATCCGCCCGGGTTTGCTCTTGCGAAACTTAAATTCCCGAATACAAGCAAAGCGATCAACCCAGACACAAGGATTGAAATTGCTAATATGCGAAAGGTAATATTGGTTCTGAACATTCCACTCCAAACAGCTCTATTGAACAGTATTATAACTTTAGATAGCAGAGAAGACCTCTAAAGAGGTCTTCTCACATAATTGTCAGGTGATTCTCTTAAAGTTGTTTGCGGTATACCCGGTGAGTCTTGTAAAAATCTCCACCTGCTGTAGTCAGGTCTTTGCGCATCTGAACAGCCGTCTCAGCCACCTGGGTTAATTCCCAGTAAGTAAAACCGAATTCTTTGAGGGTCTTTTCCATTTCATAATAAAGCAGAGCATTCCCCCCTCTGCCATGGTATTCTGGTAACACACCTGCACCGTTCAACGAGACCCAGTCAGTTTTTTTCAGAGAAACAAGGATATCGACTAATGCAAAAGGTGTGATCCTGCCGTTGTGCCGCTGCAAAGCCCTGGTGATATCAGGAAAAGCGACCAGGAAACCGACGATTTTTTCGTCATACGTGATGATTTTGATCAGTCCGGGGTTGATTACGTCCATGAGATTGGACAGAAGAAGCTTGATCTCCCCTTTAGTCATCGGATAGTATTCCCAGTTGTTAATAAATGTGTTGTTATATGCTGCACCGATCTCGTCTGCCATCGCCCGGACCTGCGCTTTATTCTTGAACTCTAATATCTTAAATTTTCCGCGTTCGATAACTCTACGCGCAACTTCTCGAATTTTTTCTGGAAGTACAAACGAGTCCCTGGTTAAGTAACATGAAGCAAAATCAACCTCTTTTTCAAATCCGATGTTCTCCAGCAGCTTCGGGTAATACGGATAGTTGTAATTCATCATTGTCATCATCTGGTGATGGTCATAACCCTCATAAAGGATGCCATACCCGTCAAACGCGGATAATCCCTTTGGTCCCACCAGCTGTTCAATCCCCCGTTGACGGCAGTAATCAAACGCGGCAGTAAATAGTTCATTTGCCACTTGCTGGTCATCAATACTATCAAAGAAGTAAAATTGCCCTTTTTTGACCTGGTGGTACTCATTAAAAAGTTTATTGATGAAAACACCGATCCTTCCGGCAATCCTGCCATCTTTTTCGACGATAAAAAATTCTCCGTCTGAATGCTCATAGAATGGGTGTTTCTTTTTGTTGAGCATCAAAGTTACATCTGCCCTGAACGGCGGGCAAAATTGCGGACAGCCCTTGTATAGATCGTACTGAAACTGAACAAATTGTTTAACTTCTAAGCTTGAATCCAGATCGACCTTTTTTACTTTAAGCATAATTAACCTCAACAAGTACAGAATTGGTGAATTAGTACTGAGTATACAACGGCTTGCTTTCGATTCGTCAATGAAAGTTACTTCGATTGTAAATGGTAGGTTGGCATTATTCAATACTATCGTATATCATTGTGAATAACACCACAACAGACCTGGAGGTAAAAATGGACAAATTTAACATTACGGGTGGAATCCCACTGCACGGAGAGATCACTCCAGGGGGCAATAAGAATGCTGCTTTACCCTTGATCGCTGCCTGTCTTCTGACTGAAGAACCGGTGATCCTGCACAACGTACCCGATATTCGTGATGTACAGACCATGATCGAATTGATCAGAAGCCTGGGAGTAGAAATTACCAGGCTTGCACCGAATACGATTCAAATAACCGCCAAAGAAATTCGTCCTACTGACCTTGACCCGGACTTGTGCCGCAAGATCAGAGCTTCCATACTTCTTGCCGGCCCTATGGTCGCAAAGACCGGAGAATTACAACTTCCCCCTCCCGGGGGAGATGTGATCGGCAGGCGCAGGGTGGATACTCACCTGCTTGCCCTGGAGAAATTAGGCGCTCAGATCAAGTATGATCGGGCTTTCAAATTTCGAGCAAACGGATTAATTGGGGCGGATATATTGCTCGATGAGGCAAGTGTAACCGCCACAGAAAATGCCATCATGGCCAGTGTGCTGGCAAGAGGCTCATCCATAATCCGCAACGCCGCCAGTGAACCGCATGTCCAGGAGCTTTGCCATTTCCTCAACACCCTGGGAGCAAGGATCGAAAATATCGGTTCCAACACTCTCAATATCGAAGGTGTAAGTTCCTTGCATGGTGGTGAGTTCGAGATCGGTCCGGATTACCTGGAAGTGATCAGCTTTGTCGGGGCGGCAGCAGTTACACATGGCTCGATTACGATCAAGAATGCCGGGATTCAATACCTGGACATGATCAAATTGGTGTTTGCCCGACTGGGTGTTACCTGGGAGGAGCGAGGAAAGGATATTTTTGTCCCTGAAGATCAAAAATTGGTTATTGAACCCGACCTTGGAGGGGCCATCCCGACGGTCAATGTGATGCCCTGGCCTGCCTTTCCGACCGACTTGATGAGCATCGCCATCGTGCTCGCCACACAATCCAGGGGTACGGTCCTGTTCCACGATTGGATGTACCCATCACGCATGTTCTTCACCGACAAACTGGTGGGAATGGGAGCACAGATCGTGCTGTGTGATCCTCATCGCTGCATTGTGCAAGGTCCTACCCCGCTCACCGGTGAAAAAATGGAAAGTCCCGACATTCGGGCGGGTATGTCACTTGTACTCGCATCGTTGTCTGCACAGGGTAAATCTGTGATACGTAATGTTAATCAGATCGACCGGGGTTACGAAAAAGTGGACGAGAAACTGCGAAAACTTGGTGCGAACATAGAGAGAATTACCGGAGATTGAAAGTAAAAGGCGCTCAATGAGCGCCTTTTTTGTTATTTCTGAGTGATTACCTCAAGGAATTGATCTATCGCTTCCCGAATATTGGGCTCGGGTAAGGCGCCTACCTGCCGGTGAACGACTTTTCCATCAGCAATAAAAAGCATCGTGGGGATTCCCTGTACCCCGTATTTCATTGCGTATTCAGAATCATCATCCGTGTTGACCTTCGCCACGATCAGTTTTCCGGCATATTCCCGGGCTACTTTATCGAGGATGGGTGCAACCATCCGGCAAGGACCGCACCATGGGGCCCAGAAATCCACGATCACGGGTAATTGTGATTGCAGAACACTTTTCTCGAAGGCCTGGTCTGTTACATGTATAGGTTCAGTGATCATTCAGTTCTCTCCATTTATTGATAATTTGATGTTTTAAAGGATAATGTCACGGTTTTCTTATTTGCGCTTGTAATCTACAAATCGATATCCAACGCCTCTTTCGGTTAGGATGTAGATGGGATTGGCAGGGTCTTTCTCCAATTTTTGACGCAGGTAGTTGACGTACAACCTGACGTAGTGTGGTTCGTCCCTGTACTCATAACCCCAGACCTTTGAGAGGATCTGATCGTATGTCATTACCCAACCGGCGTTCTGGACCAGATGATACAACAGGCGATACTCAGTCGGACGCAATTTCACCAGGGCATCGTCCAACCATACTTCACGGCGGCCAAAGTCGATCTTCAGGTGCTCATCTACTTCTATCACACCATCACCTGAAGTTGAACCCTGGTCATTCCTGCGTAACACAGCCCTGACCCGGCTGACGAGTTCACGCGGGCTGAAGGGCTTGGTTACATAATCATCTGCGCCAAGTTCCAGCCCTTTCACCCTGTCATCCTCTTCCCCTTTTGCTGTCAGCATGATCACCGGAACCTGGCTCGATTCACGTACCAGTTGCAGTACTTCAAATCCATCCAGGTCTGGCATCATCACGTCCAGCAAAACAAGGTCCGGCATTTGATCCCGGATCTGTTGGATCGCTTTCATCCCGCGGTTGGCTTCAACCACCTTAAAACCATCGTGTTCCAGGTTTAAACGGATGAACCTGGACATTCTTTCTTCGTCATCTACTACTAAAATGAGTTTGTTTTTAAAAATATCTTCAGCCATTGTTTTACTCTCGAACAAAACCAATGATCTCTTCTTCATCACCACCGGGCAGTATCTCGAAGAAGGTTATTCGGGAAACCGGCCATGCAACGTTCGTTACATTTTCCTCCAGGTAAGGCAAGTCTTTTCCATCCCGTCTTCTGGGATTTTTTAAAAAGATGAGCGTATCAGTTTTTATCGGAAGCTCATCAACTTCCCCTAAAATCGGGTCTTCATTCTGCATGTGTAAGATAAGAGTTGGCATTATCCCTCCCCGACTCCATTATATTATGGTTTACCGGATTCACAGCTGCTTCCGGCAATACCCACGACAATAACACTGATGTTGTCGGGTCCACCAGCACGATTCGCTTCTTCCACCAACAACTTGCAGGCAAGAACGGGGTCTTTCTCTTTCTGCAGAATACTTACCACACCCTCGGCAGGTACAACTCCCCATAAGCCATCGCTGCAAAGCATTAACCGCCAATCGCGCGGAACCTGCAGCGTTTTTATATCTGAGTTGAAGGGTTCAGGTTGCCCCACCGCTTTAAGGAGAACATTTTTCTGTGGATGCGTACTCGCCTCTTCTTCCGTAATCTCCTTTAAATCCACCAGGCGTTGAACCAACGAATGATCTCTGGTAATCTGTTGCATACTCCCATCGGGTAGTACAAAATACGCACGGCTATCGCCAACATGTGAAATTGTTAATTGTTCACCAAGCAGCAACGCGATCGTTAATGTCGTCCCTCCACCCGGGGCATGTTGCAGGACTGCTTTTTGCGCTGCATTCACCGCTCCGGTCAAAATCTCCTGAATTCCAACAGCCGGAGTCGGGTGCTGTGGATCGAGCAGGACTTTGTACAATTGATCCAGCACATATCTTACGACTACACGAACCGAGACACTTGATGCCACCTCTCCATTACGGTGACCTCCCATTCCATCAGCTATGATAAAGAGACCGAATAGTTCCTCTGACCTGCCATCAGACAGCATGCTGGTCAA
>CAYWVP010000001.1:1946-4399 GCA_964461605.1 uncultured Anaerolinea sp. | reverse complement strand
CCGAGGCTGGAAAAAGACCAGATCAGTCGTCCTGTTTTTGCATCCAGAGCATAAAACTGACCATCCACAGATCCACAATATAGAACATTATTCTTAATAATTGGAGAAGCTGTCACCTGGTATCCGGTTTTATAACGCCACACTTCCTGGGCACGAGATTTCTCAATGCAATAGATATTGCCATCCACACTACCAACATAAAGATACTCCCCGTTGATCACCGGACTGGAAATGGAGCCCTTCTCCATCCTGAAACGCCAGAACACCCAACCGTTGCGGGCGTCTAACGCATATACGAATCCATCCAACGACGAGAAGTAGACGATGCCGTCTGTTACGACACTGGAGGAGGTGACCCCTCTTTTGGTGTAGATGTGCCACTCCACCTTCCCCCTGTAATCAACACAGGTGAACTCATTCCCTTCAGTTCCATAAAACAAATTGGATATTGACAGGAATGGTGTTGACCTGACGGGTCCTTCATTTTTTATTGACCAACTGATTGACCGTGTAACCAAATTGTACGCATACAATTTACGATCATCTGATCCAAAATAAATGTGCCCTTCAGCCTTGCTTGGAGAACACCGGATCGGACCTTCTGTTTTGAATTCCCAATTCTTGTTACCGGTTTTTGGCGCAACTGAGTACAAGCGTCCATCCTCGCTGCCAAATACCAATTGACCTTCCGCCAGAAGTGGCCTGGTCACAATCCCGCCATCAGATCCAAATTTCCAAACAAGATCACCATTTGAAGCATCTAGTGCATGCAGATATTTGTCGTATGAACCCACAAACAACATACCATCAATCACAATTGGAGAACCCCGGACCTCATCCTCGCATTTGTATACCCAGAGCGGTTCCCTTCCCTCAGATCTGCCACCCTCCTTTTCAAAATAAACAAAGGGCAGCGCGCCGGTGCGACGAGCCACCGAAAATAGTGCTGCCTTGAAATCGGCTGCACTCCGATAACGGTCAATCGCATCATATTCCAGGGTTTTATAAATAATCGTTTCCAGTTCCGAAGAAACAGCAGGATTGATCTCTCTAATTTTCCGATCTTTGAATGAAAATGGCGGCTCCAGGCGCGGATCACGCCTGGTGAGGAGTGTGTGCATGGTTGCCCCGAGGGCGTAAATGTCGGTTTGTGGTGTTGCCTCTCCGCGGTACTGCTCTGGAGGTGAGAAACCTTCTGTTCCGATCATTGTGCCCTTCTGTCCGAGAACAATGTTCTTGGCAATGCCAAAATCCACAAGTACCACGTGGTTTTGCACATTGATCATGATATTGGAAGGTTTTATGTCACGAAAAATTACCGGATCTGGTTTGTGGTGATGCAAATAATCCAGTACATCGCAAATCTCAATCGCCCAGTTAACCACCTGTTCTTCCTTGAAAGGTGTGGATGAGCGACGCATGATCTCGTCAAGATCCTGCCCATTAATATACTCCTCCACCAGGTACGATTTCTCATCCATGATAAAAAAGTCGAAAATGGTTGGTATTGAATTGTGATTCAGGCTCACCAGAATGTTGGCTTCACGTTCAAAGTTCTGGTTAATCTGCTCGCGGGTTTGCAGGTCAGTGGTTGTGTTTACCATTTCTTTTATAGCCACAATTTTTTGTGCATTAGGGAAATGAAGATCCCGCGCCCGGTAAACCGCCCCCATCCCACCGATACCTACCGTGTCAATGATGCGGTAACGATTTACCAGAACTGTGCCGGTGGATAGTTGGTTGTTGGTCAATACACCTGGTTTTAGTACCCTGTTGTTGTCCAGATTTCCTCCAGTATGGATCAGTTCCAGCACCTGACTATGATTATAGTACAGCACAAAATCGAAAAAACCGATTTTACAAAAAACACATTACCGTACGTATGGGAATTGTTGATTGTTCTAAGTTCCGGATTATTCCTCATCAACCGCGACAAGGTAATCCGCCGAAGCCCAACCGCTGCGGGATTCATCATATGGGGTGCTCAACTGCCACCAATACATCCCATCTTTTTCTTCCGGTCCGCCAATTACAATAAAAACCTCAGATTCGTTTGCGAGGAATACAACTTCGGCTTCCACCCCGGGGTTTCTCCTGATCCGCAATCCCACTCCCCCCGTTCCTTCGATTTTTATGAATTTTTGAAGCGTCACACCATTGACCTCTGCTTGAGGCGGCAGTGTGCTGGTTGGAGTAATGATCAATAAACTTATGTCAGCGGTGGGAATCTGAGCGGCAGGAATGACCTCCATGCTGGCTTTTTCTGTCGCTGTGACTTGCTTTTGATATGTGATCCCGTTCAACAAAAGGAACAAATAGAGCAATATAACAAAAGCAACGAGAATTGCACCGATGATTACCTTTTTATTGAACATCTCACGCCAACCATAAATTGATCATGAAGGAAAAATGAAAAAAGCCAAACCAAAAATGACGTAGACAACCAATAACGC
>CAYWVP010000001.1:0-1846 GCA_964461605.1 uncultured Anaerolinea sp. | reverse complement strand
ATCCCGGAACCGGCGACAACATGCTCAACGCTGCCTACCAGAATTTCACTCATCCATACGATGCCGGCTGTGGCGAATGCCAGGACGATCAACGATTTTTTAATACTCCAGGCAGGATGCGAAGTGATGTGTTCAACGGGGGCGACGACACTCGGATTTTTGTTGTTTTTTAGCGAAAATATGATCCCGAGCACATACAAACTGATCATCACGCCTGCCACACATAAGCTCAGGATCTCCACTTTCTGATTAACCCCGGAAGCGGTTGAATGGCTAAACAGCGAAGGAATCACGAGCCCTACGATGGCGATGCTTAAGAGAATGGTGTTGTTGGTTGTGTGGCGGCGGTCAAACTTCTGGATACCATTTTTCAACCCGCCAGCCAGTATCGATAATCCCAGAACAAAGAGAAGGTTTCCGATAATGGACCCGGTGATGGAAGCTTTTACCAATTCCAACAGGCCTTTATTGATCGCAAACAGGGTGATGATCAATTCAGCCGCATTTCCCAGCGTGGCATTGATCAATCCGCCCATTTTTGGACCGGTATGGGATGCCAGACCCTCGGTGCCATCTCCAATGAGACCTGCAAGCGGAATAACACTGATCGCGGATAGACTAAACAGCAGGATCGCATTCCATTCCTGCAGAGATCCAATGATCGCTAAAGGTAAAGCAATCAACAACAGGGTGAGTGGTTTCTTTTTAAAATACAAGGATAAGGATTTCATATTAATCGATTATATCGAATGATATCAAAAAGTGACATGTTATAATGCCATAAATGGTTGATGATGCTTTCCAGGACTTGATCTTAGGTGCGCGATACCGCTTAATACACCAGGTGGGAAAAGGCGGCATGGCATACGTGTTCAAAGCGTACGACCAGATGCTCGAAAGACCTGTGGCTGTGAAATTGCTAAAGCAGGATTTTTCAGGAGACCAGGATTTTCGCGAACGTTTCAAACAGGAAGCCAAATCAGCCGCAAACCTCTCTCACCCGAACATAGTAACAGTGCATGATTTTGGTATAGATTCTTTTGGCGTTTACATCGTGATGGAATACATAGCGGGAACCGATCTCAAGTCAAGGATCCGTGAAGTCGAGCGTTTTCCATTAGTCGATGGGATTGAGTTGATGGTGCAGGCTTGTGCAGGGTTAGGCTACGCCCATCGCGCCGGAATTGTGCATTGCGACGTAAAACCTCAAAATATGCTGGTAACCCCTGATCAACGGCTCAAGATTACTGATTTTGGGATTGCCAGGGCTTTGTCGACACTTGAAACCGAAACTGTCCAGGACATGGTATGGGGGTCACCACAATATTTTGCGCCTGAACAAGCTCTAGGTGAACTGCCTACCCCATCAACAGATGTGTACTCTCTCGGTGTGGTCATGTATGAGTTGTTTACCGGACGGCTTCCCTTTGAAGCCGGATCGGTTGAAGAACTGATAAAAATGCACCAGGAACAACCACCCCAGGATCCGCGCATTTATCGCCCCGACCTCCCTGAGGAGCTGGCACTGATCATGTTAAAGGTTCTCTCAAAGGAACCCTCAGCAAGATACCGCACCGCTGACCAATTGGGGCATATTCTGGCGAACCTGTTATTGAAACCTCGGGCGATGAACGAAACCTCAGCCGACGAAATTAGCGTTCCGGCTCCAGATGACCAAATCGCATCCCCCCCAACGATGCCTTCACCAACGCATGTTACACATGAAGATTACACTCCATCAAGTCGCATTGTGGATTGGAAACTCATCTGGCTGGAATTGATCACCCTGCTGCTTGTTGGCGGGTTGATACCATTCTGGTTGTTTATCTGGTTTAAATTAAGTACC